>CAYWWF010000051.1:0-11340 GCA_964461745.1 uncultured Oscillospiraceae bacterium
CAAAACAGAAGGGACGATAATGGCAGTTGAAAATTCCTTATACGTCCACAGACCTCGCGGATTTATCGTCAAATATTACAAAAACCAAATAACTGGTGAAAAAACACAAACATTGTGGATTATGTTTGTCTAAATATGATTATTTACGAAACTTAGTTTCAGATGTATTATACAAAACCATTGGGGCGGACTGTACGAACTTATATCAAAAACTCACATATGCCTTTTCCTGGAATTTTATGAAAGGATTTGGTGTGGCGCTTTGCCCGATTTATGTGGCGAGTATTTGTGCAAAACGACATGTTGAAATAAAGCTTTATCTTTTGTCGTTTTTACTATGATTGTCCGGTATACTTTTCTCCTCTTTAACAAGCAATCTGGGTTGCGTGCTAAAGAGAGAATGGGGGAGAGAGGGGTATTTTCGTGAAGGTCACGATTGAGGACATTGCGTGCATGGCAAACGTATCCAAAGCAACGGTTTCTCGTGTGCTCAACAGTCGCGCAGGTGTTGGGGAAGAGACCAGAAAGCGCGTAAAAAAAATCATCGATGAATATGGTTATAACCCGAGCGTTTTGGCGCGGGGGGTATCGCCGTATAAAACCAAAACCATCGGCATGATCATTCCGGACATTATGAATCCATTTTTTCCGGCTTTGGTCAAGTCCGTGGACATCGAGCTCAGTGCCCGCGGCTATTCTATCATGCTCTGCAATACCGATTCCGACCTCGTGCAGGAAAAGCGAGCGATCGCCAACTGTATTTCCAAGCGTGTCGACGGCATTATTATCGCTTCGTCGCTGATTGATTCACGGGAAGTGCGGGAGATGCTCAAGCGTTATGGTATGCCGGTTGTGTATGTCGATCGAGGCTCTATCGATCCGGACGCGGACGCCTGCGTGTTTGTGGACAATGAGTACGCCGCGTATCTGGCGGTTAACTATTTGATCGAGCATGGCAACGAAAAGGTTGCGTTTATTTCCGGGCCGGAGAAGATCTCTACATCCAAAGAGCGTTTGGACGGATATTATGATGCGCTCAAGCAAAATCACATAGAACCCAACCAGAATTTAATCTACTGCGGAGACTATACGCTGCAAAGCGGCGAAAAAGCTGTGGAAGAAATTTTGAAGGTAGACAATTTCACAGCCCTATTTGCCTCCAACGATGTCATGGCCATCGGGGCAATACGCGCACTCAAAGCCAGAGGGCTGTCCATCCCTGACGATGTGGAGGTCATTGGGTTTGACAACATCTCTATTTGTGAATTGACCGAACCCTCTCTGACCACCATGGAACAGCCGCTCAAAGAAATGGGTGTGCTGGTGGTTCAGTTGATGTTCAACATTTTGGGAGGGAAACCGGTTCAGCATTATTCACCCAGAATGCTCCCGAGGCTCATTTTACGGGATTCTACGAAAAAGCATGGTAACAGGAGGGGCGACGATGGATAAAAAAACCGCGGGCGGGATGGTGCCCGTGTCCACAGAACCGTTTCGCGCCGCGGGCGACGCAGAGTCGATCGTCGTAGACATGCAGGGTATATGTAAGGCGTTTCCCGGTGTACAGGCGCTGGACAACGTGCAGTTTACCTTGCGGCGCGGCGAAGTTCACTGCTTGCTTGGCGAAAACGGCGCGGGGAAATCTACGCTCATCAAGGTGCTCAGCGGGGCCTATCCAATGGATTGTGGGAAGATCCGCGTGGGCGGCAAAGACGTATATATTCGCAATTCTTTTGACTCACGCAAATTGGGTATCAGCACGATCTACCAGGAAATGAACCTTGTGCCGGGTCTCAGCGTTTCGGAGAACTTGTTCCTGGGCGAAGAGGAGACGAAGAGCTTTCCGAAGTTTGTCGTGGATCGCAAAGAAATGGATCGGAGAGCACTCGAAATCTTTAAGAAGATGCACATAACGCTGGATCCCCGCGCGCTGGCCCAGGATCTCAACACCGCGCAACAGCAAATGGTTGAAATCGCGCGCTCCTTGGTCAAACAGAGGGACGTCATCATTATGGATGAGCCGACGTCCTCTATCACCGACAGGGACACCGAGGAACTGTTCCGGATCATCCGAGAGCTCAAAGCCAGAGGCGTCTCGATCATCTACATCTCTCATCGACTCCAGGAGCTTCAAGTTATATGCGACCGCGTAACCGTCATGCGCGACGGCAAGTACATCGGCACCTTCAACATGCGCGACGTGACGATGGATGATTTGATTCGCCATATGGTGGGACGCGAGCTCGACGAAAATGTGCGCGCGGCGCATGCCCGCAACAAACAGGTGGCGCTTGAGGTCAAAAATGTCACGGTTGGCAAACAGGTACGCAACGCGAGTTTTACGCTGCACAAAGGGGAGATCCTCGGGTTTGCCGGCCTGGTTGGCTCAGGGCGAACGGAACTCATGCGCGCCATCTACGGTGCCGACAAAAAGGACGCGGGGGAGATATTCCTCCATGGGAAAAAGATCAACATACGCTCAACAAAGATGGCGGTTCGCCATGGCATCGGTTATCTCAGCGAGGACAGAAAAGGCCAGGGTCTTGTCCTGAGGATGGAGATAGCCAAAAACATTACGCTGACCCGTCTGGACAAGGTTTCCAAGGGTGTTGTGATCAATCGTTCGATGGAAAAAAGGGAGTCGACGGAAAAGGCAAGGACCCTTTCGGTGGTTGCCAGCTCCTTGGACAAAGTGGTCGGGGATCTCAGCGGCGGCAACCAGCAGAAAGTGGTCATTGCCAAGTGGCTGATGGCCGACTGCGATATCCTGATCTTCGACGAACCCACACGCGGCATCGACGTCGGTGCTCGCGCTGAAATTTACCGCCTCATCAACCAATTGGCCGCCGAAGGAAGAGCCATCATCATTGTGTCTTCGGACATGAACGAAATACTCAAGATCTGTGACCGCATTTTGGTCATGAACCAAGGTAGCATCGTCGGTGAATTTGAAAACACCGGCGAGGACATCCAAGAGGAGATCTTATCCCAAATGCTGGGGGGCGTATCAGATGTCTCATAAAGAAAACTATGAAACTCCGCAAAAAAAAGGGACCATGGCGTCCGGTTTGCGCCGGGTGGCGTCGAATCTGGGCATTGGCATTGTGATCATCGTCATGTTCGTGTTCCTTTCCTTTGCTAGCCCGTACTTCTTTGATTTCAAGAACCTCATGAACATTCTTTTGCAGGTGTCCATCTCCACGGTCATCGCCGTGGGTATGACGGTCGTCATCATCACAGGAGGCATTGACTTGTCCGTCGGTTCCGTGGCGGCGCTGGCCGGTGTTCTCATCGCGCTCACGCTGAAACTGGGACTCCCGGTGTTTCTCTGCCTGGTGCTTGCGGTTCTGGTAGGACTTGGGGCTGGAGCTCTGATGGGAGCCATCAACGGTGCTGTGGTGGTAAAAGGCGGTGTGCCTGCGTTTATTGCGACGCTGGGCATGATGAGTGTCGCGCGCGGCACGGCGCTGTTCATCACCAACGGCCAGACCGTTCACATGCTGCCAAAGGAATACCAGGCCTTTACCGCCGGTGAAATCTTTAAGTTTGGAGATAAGGGCGGCATACCGGTGCCGGTTATCTATGCGATTGCGGTTGTCATCCTGGCAAACTTCGTCCTGAATCGAACTAAGTTTGGCCGCTACATCTACGCCATCGGCGGCAACAAAGAAGCGGTTCGTCTCTCGGGTATCAACACGAAAAAGGTCGAGTTTTTTGCCTATGTGATCTCGGGCCTGGCCTGCGGCATCGGCGCGATTCTGCTTGTCGGACGTTTAAACTCCGGCCAACCGATTGCGGGCCAGGGCTATGAGCTTGACGCCATCGCGGCGGCCATTATCGGTGGAACGAGTCTTTCGGGTGGCGTGGGCAAGATCACCGGTACGCTCATGGGTGCGGTTTTCATGGGGATACTGCGCAACGGTATGAACCTGCTCGATGTCTCCTCGCATTTGCAGCTCATCATCATCGGCGTCGTCATTGTGGCGGCTGTGTTCTTCGATCAGTACCGCAGAAAGAGACAAAACCGTGCCGCAAAACTCAGCGAAGTCAAAAAGCCCGCGGCCTAACGCGGTACAAACTTGCTTCAAACAGCAAAGGGCTGTTTTGAATCGGCGATTGCCTGGCACTTCCCACGGATTGCTTCGGTTTGGTCTTGGTTTTAAGGTGTTTGGGTGTGGTGAAAGTTTGAGAGCCCGCCCAAGGCCACCGGGTGCGTCCGCGCGATTGTTCAGACGTTGTCAAAAAATTAAGGGAGTGGAAAAAATGTTCAAAGCCAAACGCGTTCTGGCCTTGCTGCTCGTGGTAGCGCTTCTCAGCGTCTTCATGGTAGCTTGCGGCGACAACAAAGGGAATGAAAAGAAAGACGTCACCATCGGCCTGGTCATGAAGACCCTCAACAACCCGTACTTCCTTGAGATCGAAAAAGGCGCGAAGAAGGCCGCCGATGAACTCGGTGTCACCCTCGACGTCAAGGCTGCCCAGGAAGAGACCTCCATCGAGCAGCAAATAGCCATCGTTGAAGACATGATCGCCAAGAAGTACGCCGCGATTGCGATCGCTCCGAGCGGCTCTAAAGAAATCGTTGACGTCGTCAAGAAGGCTCTTGACGCGGGCATCAAAGTGATCAACATCGACAACCGCATCGATCCCGACGCCGCGGCTGCGGCCGGCATCAAAGTGCCCTATGTCGGCGCGTCTAACTTTGACGGCGGCTACATGGCTGGTAAGTACCTCGCCGAACAACTCGGTGGCGCTGGCAAAGTTGCGATCATCGAAGGCATCCAGGGCGTGGACAACGCCGAAGGCCGAAAGAACGGCGCGATCAAGGCGTTTGAAGAGTTCCCGGGCATCCAGCTCGTGGCCTCACAGTCGGCCAACTGGGCGACGGAAGAAGCTCTGAATGTGATGACCAACATTCTCCAAGCCAACCCGGATCTGAGTGGTGTGTTCTGCGCCAACGATATGATGGCCTTCGGTGCCGTCCAGGCGATTGAGGCCGCGGGTAAAAACGGTATTATGGTTGCCGGTTACGACGCGCTTGAGCAAGCGCTCCAGTATCTCGACGAAGGCAAAATGATCTGCACGATCGACCAGCGTCCCGACCTCGTCGGCTACTACGGCATCGCTTACTGCCTCGACGAGATCAACGGCAAAACCGTGCCGGAAGAGTACATGGTTACGCTTGAAAACAGAACCAGCAATGCGACCGTTGCACCGCCCACCGGTGACATCACCGTCGGACTGGTTATGAAGACTCTGAACAACCCGTACTTCCTGGCCATCCAGGCCGGTGCCGAAAAGGCCGCCAATGAGCTCGGCATCAAGCTCGACGTCAAAGCTGCCCAAGAAGAGACCTCCATTGAACAGCAAATCGCCATCGTCGAAGACATGATCGCCAAAAAGTATGCTGCGATTGCCATCGCCCCGAGTGGCTCGAAGGAAATCGTCGACGTCGTGAAGAAGGCCCTCGACGCGGGCATTGTCGTCATCAACATCGATAACCGCATCGATCCCGAAGCCGCATCGGCCGCCGGTATTTCCGTGCCCTATGTCGGCGCTTCCAACTTTGACGGCGGCTACATGGCCGGTAAGTACCTCGCTGAACAGCTCGGCGGCGCCGGCAAAGTCGCGATCATCGAAGGCATCCAGGGCGTGGACAACGCTGAAGGCAGAAAGAACGGCGCGATGAAGGCCTTTGAAGAGTTTTCGGGTATCCAGCTCGTGGCCTCGCAGTCGGCCAACTGGGCAACCGAAGAAGCCCTGAATGTTATGACCAACATTCTCCAAGCCAACCCCGATTTAAACGGTGTTTTCTGCGCCAACGACATGATGGCCTTTGGCGCTGTCCAGGCGATTGAGGCCGCCGGTAAGACCGACCAAATCAAAGTCGCCGGTTATGACGCCCTTGAGCAGGCTCTGGCGTATATCCAGGAAGGTAAAATGATCGCCACCATCGACCAGCGTCCGGACCTCGTCGGCTATCAGGGTGTCGTGTTCTGTCTTGACAAGATCGGCGGCAAGACCGTACCGGATGAGTACATGGTTACCCTCGAAAACATTACGAAGTAAGACGGAACAATCAACACGTTTGCGTATGTATCTGCCAGAGAATACTTTGATACATAGTGCATTCCAACCTAAAACGAGTTCCTTTTCACTGGTATGCGGCGGGGCTTCGGAAAAAGCAACCGGGGCCCCCGCCATCTCCCAACGGGCGAAGAGATCGCAGAGTTTCCTGTCTGAGACATGGTAATAGATGGATGGTGTTGCGATGAAACTGCGCTGCGTTGTTATTTTGCGCTCAAAACGCCTAGCGGCGCCTGAAATTGTACAAAAACCGCCTGGCCTTCGGGCTTACCAAATGGCAGAAAAGCGGGTTGAATAGATTATGAGTAAAATTGTTGTGGTCGGAAGTCTCAACATGGACCTGGTCATCCAAACGGATCGTATGCCCCGCATGGGTGAAACCATCATCGGAAGAGATTTCGCAAACATCCCCGGCGGGAAGGGTGCCAATCAGGCCGTGGCCATCGGTCGACTTGGCGGAGACGTGTCCATGATTGGATGTGTGGGAAACGATTCGTTTGGAACCGAACTGGTTGAGAACTTAAAGAGAAACAACGCACGCACGGAAAATATTACTGTCACAGACAAAGCCGGTACCGGTCTTGCAATGATCATAGTCAACAATGGGGACAATTGCATCATCCTGAGTTCGGGTGCCAACTATGAGATTACGCCCGAAGACATACTGAAACTCGAAAACGTCATCTCCGTTGCCGATGTCGTGGTAACGCAACTGGAGATTCCGATAGAAGTGGTTCGTTTAACATTGCAGCTTGCCAAGAAACACAAAAAATTCACGATATTAAACCCGGCACCCGCCTGTCCGCTTGACGACGGCATTTTGTCTCATGTTGATGTCATCCTGCCCAATGAAACAGAAGCTGAAATCCTCACAGGCATTCCTGTTTTAAGTGAAGAAGACGCGATACGTGCCGCCAAACATTTTCAGGATAAGGGCATTCCCTATTGCATCGTCACCCTGGGCTCCAAAGGGCTTGTGTACAGCGACGCGGAGGGACAAATCCGGCTGCCGGCGTTTCCCGCCGAGGTCGTGGACACCACAGCGGCGGGTGATTCTTTTGTGGGAGCCTTGGCGGTTAAAGTGGCGCAAAAAGTGCCCCTGCGGGAAGCGCTCTCATTCTGCAACGCCGTATCGGCGTTGACTGTGACCAAGAAGGGGGCCCAGGAGTCTCTGCCTACGCTTGCGGATGTAAAAGAATATCTTAAGGATCTCAACCCCCAAAACACGAACGACGAACAGATGGTGGCCGCCGCGCCGCTTTAAAGTAGTACTCTTTGTCAAAACCCTTCGGAAACTTTCGGATTCCGAAGGGTTTTGGGCTTTTTATTCCTGTTGACAATGAATCAGAAGGGTGGAGTGTTGAGAAAAAGAATTGTTTTGTTCGAAACAGGTAATTCTGCCCCAACAAACAAGTGAAAGGAATCCTTTCTATGTGCAAACGCAGCATAAGCCTTATCCTCTGTTTGACACTCGTACTTGGTCTCTTATCTGTGCCGGGTCTGGCGGCCCCCGGTGAGGCGCTCGGTGGCCTCATCGCGCGCTGGACGTTCGACAGTGTGTCCGGCGATGTTGTGCCCGATGTCAGCGGCAACGGCCACAATGCGACCCTTGTCAAAAACCCCGGCTTTGAAGACAGTCCCCAGGGTCGCGCCCTCGTGCTCGACGGCAGCGGCCAAGGTGCCACCATTCCGAGTGATGCAGCCCTCAACTTCAGCGCCACCGACAGCTTTACCATGACTGCGTGGGTAAAGCTTCCCGGCAACAACTACAACTGGGCGGTCATCCTCCAGAAGGGTCGCGAGACCAACCGCACCTGGTACGGCATTTGGGCCAACCAAGGCAACGGTTTTGCCTATGGCGGTTGCAGCAGTGGCACCTACGCCAACTTAAACGCCAATGGCCTCATCACCCCCGGTAAATGGCAGCACATTGTGGCCGTGCAGGATGGGACAGCCCGTACAAGACGCCTCTATGTGGACGGCAATCTCGTGGGCACCGACGCGTCTCAGGATTGTTCCACCGACGTCCCCCTGCTCATCGGTCTGGCCTCCTCTCCGGGGGTGACGGTGAGCTATGGCCCGGAAAACTTTAAGGGTTCCATCGACGACATCGCCATCTACAACCGCGCACTGACAGCCAATGATGTGCGTGTGTTGTACGGCAAACCCGTTTTGCCGCTGGCTTCCTTTGAGTTTGAGAACATCGTGGACGGCGCATTTGTCAGCGCTTCGGGCATCGAAAAGGCCACCATTTCCGGCGGCGTCACCCTCGTTGACGACGGCAAATTTGGCCGTGCCGTTTCCTTTGACGGCGCAGCCGGTACCTATCTGACGATGCCCTGGGGCAACCGCATCACGGGCAACTCGTCACTCACAATCGCCACTTGGTTCAAATGTACTTATAAGGACGCAAACTGGTTGGGCTGGGGCGCATTTTCCCCGAACAACGCCTGCCAGATCGGCATGTGGTATGGCGGTCAGGTTGGATATCTCGGCTATGGCAATGACCTGACGGTCAGTGCGACGCCCTATGCCGACAACCAGTGGCACCAACTCGTTTTCACCAACGATCCTGATACCAACACCATGAGAGTTTACCTCGACGGCGAACTCAAAAACACCAAAAGCGGCTCGCTGAATACCAGAACGGGTGTGCTTTACATCGGCAGCGCTGCCAACGGCACCAACAACTTTAAGGGATCTATGGATGACCTGTTCATCTACGGCTGCACTTTCACCGACACCGAGATCAAGGCGCTGTATCAGGGCGATATCATCCGCCGTGGTGCTTTGGCCGACGAAATGGCCGCCGGTGCCGCGCTGGAGTCCTCGTACTACACCGAGGATTCTTTTGTCGGTTTTCAGACGGTATTGAGTCAGGTACGCCCCATTCTCAGTGAGGTAGAGGTCACGCAGGCTCAAATCAATGAGGCGCTTGCGGCCCTTCTGGCGGCGAAAGCGGCTTTGGTTCCGCTGAGCGGCGACAAGGATATTTTGCGTGAAGCCCTCAACAACGCCACTTTCCTCTATGAAAACGGCAGCTACGTAAACTCCAGCATTTATGCTTTGGAGCGTGTCATCCAGGCGGGCAAGCTCGTCTGTGCCGATGAAAACGCCACGGCCATCGAAACACTGAAAGCCTATAGAAACATCAGAGGTGTTGTCAAAAACCTTATCCCCTTTGAGCCCATCACCGGAGACGTTCCATGGATCCACATCACCGATCTGTTTCACCCACACGCCGACCCCGACGACCACTTTGACCTTGGCGTCATGTACACGATGCCCGGCATCGATCTCAAGGGTGTGATCGTAGAAAACGCGCTGAACACCAACACCGGAAACGGCCTGCCCGTCAAACAGCTCAACTACCTCACGGGCCGGGATGTGCCCGTGCTCATTGGCCCGACGAACAAACTGTCAAACATTGACGATCCGGTATGGGCCGCCAAAGACAACGAAGCCGTGAAGTTCCTCATCGATCAACTCGAGAACACCAAGGAACCCATGGTCATCTCCTCGGTTGGCGGCTGTGGTGTGTTTGCGATGGTCTGTAACCAGCGCCCGGATCTGATCACGCCCGAAAAGATTCGCGCGCTGCTGGTCTCTGCGGGCAACGGCGACACAAACGGCGACCTGATTTTCAGCATGAATGAATACAACACAAACTTGGATCATCCCGCGTATTTGAAGATGTTCACGCTGGACATCCCGGTATACTGGATGCCCTGCTTTGGCGGCAACGGCTATCCCTTTGACAAGCCCAACCGCAACTCGTACTGGGTGACGCCGCAGAGCACGCTGCTCAAATATGCCTCCGACTCGCTCTGGCAGTTCATGACCTACATGATTGATCGCGTAGACGTGAACAAAGTAGACCCCTATACTTTCCTCGATCAACCGCTGGACGCGGCTACAAGGAGCCGTATCGGCGGCATCGGCCGCAATCTTTGGGGCGTGTCCATCTTCATCGACATGATTGGTGGGCGCTACATTCAAAACCTTGCGACCGGGGAATATGTAAACCTCCAACGAGGTGATCCGTTGCCCGAGGGCTTTCGTGAAGTGCAGGTCTTTGAGTGGAACAAGACCTGCGTTTCCTTGGTAAACAACAACACCGCGCTGAAATACGACGAGTCGCCCGACGCGCATGAGGTCTACCTTTTCCGCCAGACCGATCCGGGCAACTTTGGCGCCGTGCTGACACAAACCACCGCCGATCTGCTCGGGAAATCCCAAACCTGGGGCCTCCAGACCCTGACCATTCGCCAGCAACCTGCCAACCGCATGGTTGGCGTGGGTGAAACCGCCACTTTTGACGTGCAGGTGTTGGATCCCGCCGGCGGTACGCTCAGCTATCAGTGGCAAGTGTCCGCGGATGGCGGTGTGACCTGGCGGAATGTTGGCGAAAACAAAAACAGCATCACAACCGACGTCCTTACCAAAGATGACAACCTCAAGCGCTTCCGGTGCGTCGTCACCAGTACAAACGGCGACGAAACTGTCGTTATAACCTCCGATGTGGCGCGGCTCCATGTGCTGGAGGGCGATCTCATCGCCCATTGGACCTTTGATGAGATCCAGAACGGCAGGGTTTCTGACGTCACCGGCAATGGGTACGACGGTGTGGTATACGGTACGCCTGTGATTCAGGACGGCCTGCTCGGCGGTGCCATCAAACTCAACGGCGTGGATCAGTCTCTGCGCGTCGAGAACTCCGAGAGCTTAAACTTTAAGAGCACCGACAGCTTTACCATCGCCGCCTGGATTAGAAGCCCCGGCGGCAACAACCGTTGGCGCGCCGTGGTGCAAAAGGGCCGACAGAGCGGCAACTGGTATGGCATTTGGGCCAGCCCCAGCAACGGTTACGCTTTCGGCACCCCAAGCGGAGACATCAGCCCGGCAAACTCCATACGCGCCAATGTATGGCAGCATGTGGCTATTGTCCAGGACGGTGCTTCGGGCACGCGCCGACTTTATATCGACGGTGTACTCAGAGGTTCAAACGTGTCCCATACCTACGACACCATCGACGCTCTGTACATCGGCACGACCCTCGGCCCGAATGAGCCGCCCTACGCAAACTACGCGCCCGAATTCTTCAACGGCGCCATCGACGACATTGCGATGTACGCGTGCGCTCTGACGCAGGAAGACGTTCTCTCGTTGTATGACGTCGAAATGCCGCCGCTGGCCGCCTTTGAATTTGAAAGCGTGGTTGAAGGCGGGTACATCAACGCCGCTACGCTGGAA
>CAYWWF010000052.1:0-6909 GCA_964461745.1 uncultured Oscillospiraceae bacterium
GACGCCGAGGCGGCTACAGACATCGAGCCGTTTTATCTGTGCATCATGGACATCGACTTATTTAAGCGGGTCAACGACACCTATGGGCATGAGACCGGCGACGCGGTGCTCTGCGGATTTGTCGCGCGCATCAAAGAACAACTGTTGCCGGGCCAGGAGCTCTCGCGCATCGGCGGCGAAGAATTTGTGACGCTATTGCGTGTCAGCGATCCCGAAGAAGCGTTCGCGTTTTTTGAGAAGCTGCGACAGGCTGTCGAAGAACAGCCCGTGGCCTTGGACATCCGCATCACGTCGAGTTTCGGTGTGGCCGCCTACCAACCTGGGATGCAGATGAAGGATCTCTTCCGCGCGGCCGACCGCGCGCTGTATACCGCGAAGGAAAGCGGGCGCAACCGGGTGGTGATGGCGGATAACAGATAACAGATAACAGATAGGGATGCGGGGGCTTGTCTTTGTGCAAGCCCTTTTTGTTAAAAAAGAGAGGAACAATATGTGGAAAAACACAAAGCTTCTGCGCGGGTTGGTTGTAGCGCTCTTGGTACTGTCCTTGGTCTTCGGGGGATTGTACCTTTCGGAGAGGAACCGATATTGGGAAGAGCGCGTGCGCTTGTTCGACCAAGCATGTTATTCTGTAATTCGTATGACACAGCAGGTAGATACGGTGCTGAAAAATAACGGTCAGAATGCCGAGAACTTAGTGTCCTATGTAAATGCAATCTGTTTTGGCTTTGGCTCAACCCTGGGAGTTGCAGTGTGGAGTTGGTACACGGGGGATTGGTTGATGACTTACGATCAGGTGTTTAAAAGCTACAACGATGAAGACTGGCCGGAAGCGGCGTCTTTGTTGCAGGAGATGAATGATGAGCTGATGGCGGTTTTCACGGATCTTTTTGAAAGAAGCAAAGAAGAAAAACGGCGGCTTTTGGTGCGTTCCTCCGAAAGTGAAGCGTTAAATGAAAAGATGAAAGAGACATCCATTCGCTATAGTAAGGCTTGTGATCGGTTGTATTGGTTTCGGGATTGATACGAAACGAGGCCTGGGAAATTGCCTCAATCCATACAAAAATTTTATAAATTTAACGTATATCACGCCAATGCCGCTTACAGCATTATCAAAAACATTGGCAGATTGTGCCTCCCAAAACGGGAACTTACGTCTCGCGTGTTGCGTCTAAAACAGCAAAACGGCTCGGCGTTGTTTGGCCAGGGCCACAGAGAGAAAAGACGCACCGGGGCGCGGTCGCCGCCGGGTATCGGTAGCGCGTGTCCCACCGCAAGGAGGGTATGATGGTTGTCCCCCGCCCCCGCAACCGTACCCCCAATGTGTACCCCCCACCCCGTGTCCGCAAGCGAAAAAACCTATGCCGGAGAGCAAGGACAACGCTTAACGCGTAAGTGTTTTCGTGATTTTTTTGATTTTAAAACGACAAGACAAGCCGTTTTTGTTTATAATTTTAAAATAGCGATTGTCCGACGCACCGGCAACATTACAGTTGTGTTACATCCCGGCCAAAAGGGTTGACGTTCACCCACCCTTGCGGTATGATGACAACGTAAAACGGCGCGACCCTCCTCTCCGTGAGGGACGCCGAAAAAACAAGGAGGCCAAATCTCTATGAAGACAATGAAAAAGATTGTCGCTTTGGTCCTGGTTTGTGTAATGGCTCTGGGCACTCTCCCCGCCGCCTTCGCCGCCTTTACATACGCCGACGCCGAAGCCATCACCGCCAAGTATGTTGACGCTGTTGACTTCATCTATCAGCTCAACATCATGCAGGGCGACGCCAAAGGCAACTTCAACCCCCAGAAAAACCTGAAGCGTTCCGAGCTTGCCAAGACCGTGTTCGTTCTGAACAACGGCGGCTCCACCAACGCCAACTTCTTCGCTTCTGCGGAAGACGCTCCTTTCCAAGATGTGCCGAAGAACCTATGGTACGCTGGTTACGTTAACTGGAGCAGCTCTCGTGGCTTCATCGACGGTACCTCCCCGACCACCTACCGTCCGGAAGGCACGCTGACCGCCGCCCAGACCTGCAAGGTCCTCCTGATCTCCCTGGGCTACAGCAACACCATTGAAAATTACACCGGCAACGGCTGGGCGCTGCGTGTTATGGGCGACGCCATGGCTTCCGGTCTGCTGGAAGGCCTGGAAGACATCACCGACTACAACGCCCCGATCAACCGCGAGCAGTTCGCGCAGCTGATCTACAACGCTTGTAACGCCAATGTTGTGGGTTACAAAGACGGCGTGCTGACGACTCAAGACGACTCCCTCGTTATGAAAAAGTACGGCCTCAAAACCGCCAAGGGCGTCCTCCTGGCCAACGATGTCGTCGCCCTGAACGGTGACAAGGCCGACGCTGGCAAGTGCAGAATCGCGGGTATAACTGATCTGTTCCCCGTGGCCGCTCCTCTGGAGTTGCTGGGCCGCGAAGTCAAAATCCTGTACAAGGAAACTGCTGGCAAGCCCTCCAAGGTTTACGGCGCTGTCGCCGCCTCTGGTGCTGACAAAGTTATTGAAGTCACCATTGGCGATCTGCCGAAAGAAGATGACGGCGGTTCTCCTGCGGCTGACGTGCTCCCCTCTGTCATCACCGTAGCGAAGAAAGATTACACCATTAACGATGGCGTTGCTGGCGTTGCCGACACCGCTTACTACAGCAACTTTGGCGTTGCCGCTGGCGCAAGCAATACCGATAAGTATTATGACATTCAGGGCAATCTCGCTACCTCTAACAAGGTTCGCCTGATCGTCGATGATAAGAACAACATCACCTACATCTTCGCCGAAGACATCACGTTTGGTAAGATCTCCGTGGCCAAAGACGGCAAAGTGACCCTCACTCCGTTCAAAGCGGGCACGTATGGCGCGACTACACTGGCCTCCATTGAAACCAAGAACATCCTCGACGGCGCGGCCTTGGCCGTGAAGGACACCCTGTGCTTCGGTTACAAAATCGCTTCCACCGACAAGTACGTCCTGCGCGCCATGAACGAGCCCCTCGAAGGCACGATCACCCGTGTCAGCGGTGGTACTGCCACCATCGCCGGTAAGGGCTACACCATGGGCGCGTTCAAGGGTGCCGACAACACTGCCACCCTCCTGGACGATAACCAGGGCTCCGCCAAAACCTTCTATGTCTATGGTAGCAAGATTCTTGGCGTGAAGAATCCCAACGAAGGCGCGAAGAGCACCTACGCGCTCGTCCTCGCCTCCCGTATGGTCAAAGACTCTGTGTATGGCACCTCCTACAGTGCTTATGTCTGGGCTGTCCTCCAGGGCGAAACGGCTCCGAAGGAATACAAGCTGGCTAGCTACAAGCTGGGGAACGATACGTACACCAAGGACACCTTTGTAGTTGGCGCTGCAAATGATGTCTATTCGACTGATCCCATGGTTAAGCTTTCTTCTTCCGCTGGCACCATCAACACTAGCAATCTCCAGGTTCTCTGCTCCTACTCGCTGAACAGCGACGGAACAGCCATTGACCTGACCGAAGTTGTCGCGCTGAGCGGCGCTGCCGCTGGCTCGCACAACACCTTTGCCGGTGGTCGCGTGAACGGCAACCGCCTGAACGCCGACTCTGTCACCTTCATCCTCTGGAAAGATACCTACGTGAGCTATGTCGGCAACGCCATTCCGAACTACAAAGCGGCCGTTGCCTCTGTCGTGGACGTTGTCGATAACTATGTTACCGTCGCTTTCGTGAAAACGAACGAGGCCGGTGTTGCGGGCAAGTCTAGCAGAGCCATTCTGCTGAAAGACGCCTACACCCAGACCATTGCGGGTAAGAACTACGTGGTCTACGAGACGGTCATCGGCGGCGTGCAGGCCACTTACATCAGCGAAACGGTGCCCAGCGCTGCTGTCCGTAAAACCTATGTGAAGGGCAACATGATGGTTGTCAACGCCTACGAAAATAAGAAGTTTGACGGCGACGACACCACCTACCGCCTCATGAGCGATTATGTTGCGCCTACTGCGCCTAAGATGCTTTCCGCAGCTGGCACAAACGAGTACATCGCCGGTTACTGGCAGGATTCCAGTGACCAGTACGTCATGGATCTGAAGCAGGGCGCGACCACTCTGTCGTTGGATATGGATGCTGACGCTGTGATCTATGTCGTGACTGAAGACGATGACGGCAACATCTCGGTCGAAAAGGCCACTCCCGCAGAAATGACCGACAGCCCCAAGGCCGACGGTTATGACATCGTGGTCATCCGCAAGGAAACCAGCACCTCCGGCGTGTTCGGAGACGTCCTCGAAGCTTACTTCTACGTGGGCGGCTGGAAATAAGCCATATACCCCCCAACGCACACCAAAGCCCCCGCCTTATGGCGGGGGCTTTTTCCTGTACACGGGCGGAAATGGAATCCGCCCCGCGTACAGGGGACACCCTTCGGGACGTCCGGGGGCCGTCCCCTACAATCGGGTATGCGGAAACAAACGCGGGGGGCCTGTTGTACCCTCCGCCCTGCTGTACCGCCGCTCTTCACTTGACAAAACGCCCGGGTAAACATACAATGATAAGAAGGGTAATTCTATGGAAGATTAGAATAGGATGAAGAAATTTGATCGCGCCGGAGTACCAAGAACGCTCCGTTGATATCAATCTCCCATGAAAGACCGACAAGATGTCGACGGCTTCATGAGAGGGCTGGTATTAGGCCGAAGAAAGGTGACACCACTATGCACATTCGATATTTGGGTACCGGCGCCGCCGAAGGCTTTCCGTCTATTTTTTGTCAATGCTCCACTTGCTCACAGGCCCGTGTGGAAGGCGGCCGCAACATCCGCCGCCGCGCGTCCGTTTTGATCGATGATTGCTTGCTTGTGGACTTGTCCCCCGATTTGCACGCCGTCTGTAACGAAGGCAGCTTGAATTTGAGCGCGTTGCGCTATCTGTTGATTACACATCCGCACGCCGACCACTTTTACGCGGAAGAGCTCAGCAACCTGCGTCCGCCCTATTGTATGCAAACCGGACGCGAAAAACTGAAAATTTTCGCGAGTCCCTTGGTGTTTGACCGTATGCGCACGATTTTGGGTGACGACGAGATGGAAAAGCTTGAACCCTTTATGGAATTGGTGCCTCTCACACTGTTTGTCTCCGAGACCGTCGGGGACTATACCGTCACACCACTCAAACCGCGCCACTGCCCGGGCGCGTTTATCTATCTGATCCGCTCCCCACAGGGAAAAACCATGCTCTACGCCAACGACACGGGCTTTTTCCCTGAGGAAACTTGGGACTATCTCGCGGGCCGTCCGTTGGACTTTGTGAGCATGGACTGCACGAACCCGATGCACTCCGACACACCGAATCATATGAATCTGGAAGATATGCTCACCGTCAAACGCCGTCTGTACCAACTCAAAAGCGCCACGCCGCGCACTCGCTATATGGCCACGCATTTTTCCCACACCGGCGGACTTTTACACCGCGGTTTGGAAGAACGTCTGCGCCTCTATGGCATCGGTGTGGCTTACGATGGCTTAGAGATCAACTTGCAGGCGTAAGGTTGTCGATATGTCGACAACCCCTTTGAACACGATCCCGAGAGAAGACGATTGTATTGCTCTGCCAACGAAAACTTGAGTTTTTTACCATCCTTTCCCCGCGGGGAAAGGAAAAGAAATAATTTACGAACGAATTGTCGGAGCCATAACAGTTTGGATAAGGAATGGTTACAACATGAAACTTGGTATTGTCGGTCTTCCGAATGTCGGCAAAAGTACGGTGTTTAACGCGCTGACCCATGCGGGCGCGGGGGCGCAGAACTACCCGTTTTGCACAATCGACCCGAACGTGGGCCGTGTCGCCGTGCCCGACGAGCGCCTGAATGTGTTGGCCGACATGTTCCATCCGCAAAAGATTACGCCCGCCGTCGTGGAGTTTGTCGACATCGCGGGACTGGTGCGCGGCGCGTCGAAGGGCGAAGGCCTCGGCAATCAGTTCTTGTCACACATTCGCGAAGTTGACGCCATTGTCCATGTCGTGCGCTGTTTTGACGATACAAACGTTGTCCATGTCGAAGGCGGGCCCGATCCCGCGCGCGACATTGAGATCATCTCGCTGGAACTCATCCTCTCCGACATTGACGTCGTAGACCGTCGCCTACAAAAGGCGCAAAAGATGATGAAGGGCGACCCCAAACTCCGCGTGGAGGTGGATTATTTCACCGGGCTGCGTGCGCACTTAGAAAACGGACAACCTGCGCGCACCTTCTCCGAGGGCACGGAGTTGCTCGCCGACATGCCGCTGCTCTCAGCCAAACCGGTCATCTACTGCGCAAATATGGATGAAGACGGTTTTCTTGCACATGAGAAACACCCCGCGTTCCAAACCGTATCCGCCATCGCCGCACAAGAAGGAGCCGCCGCCTTGGCCGTTTCGGCCCGGCTCGAGGAAGACCTCTCGACGCTCTCAGCTGAGGAAGCCAGAGAGTATTTGGCCGAGATGGGTTACACGGGTGCCGGTCAGCACGGCGCTGGTCTCGACCGGCTCATTGCCGCGTCCTACGCGCTGCTCGGGCTCATCTCATTTCTTACGGCGGGCGCGCCCGAAGTCCGCGCTTGGACCATACGCCGGGGTTCCCGCGCACCAGAAGCCGCCGGTGTGATCCATACGGACTTTCAACGCGGCTTCATCCGCGCGGAAGTCGTGGCTTTTGAGGATTTGGTCAAAATCGGTGGGATGACCGCCGCGCGTGAACACGGACTTGTTCGATCGGAAGGAAAGGAATATGTCATGCAGGACGGCGACGTCGTGCTTTTCCGTTTCAATGTATAGCGGACCAAAGGACCCGCATGAGGCGGACAGCCGACAAGACCCGAACCTGCCTGCGCCGAATGCTTCGGAGACTCCGGCGTCAGGTTCTTTGTCTGCGCCGACCCCGACAAAC
>CAYWWF010000052.1:7009-11177 GCA_964461745.1 uncultured Oscillospiraceae bacterium
TGCTGTGCTTACCTTGTGAGTTTTGTCTCCGGTTTGTTTGGGGTTTCTATCCTGTTTGGGATTTTGCACTGCTTGGGCCTCTGTATGGTGCTGTTCGGCCTGTTTCAAGACCGAAGGCCCAAACCGCCTCAAACCAAAGCCGGGCATTTTCGTCGAAATGGAAGGCCCCTTGCGGCGATCCTGCCCTCGGCAGAAACCACCAGGCAAAAACCCTTCCGCCCGTTTCCCGACTTGCTTTGGCCCGCGCTGTGTCTTGTGCTGTTTGTACTGACCTGGACTTTGTTTCCGCGTCCAGCGGGCGCGCTTGAAAACGCGGGCTATGCCTATGTACTGGGCTTTGTGCCGTCGACTTGGGTACACGCGGCGGATTATTACCCGCTGCTGCCGTGGATCTTTATCTACGGCCTCGGGGTTTGGTGCGGCCGGTTTGTGAAGGCCGGAAAGCTCCCGGCGTTTTTCTATACCTGGCGGGTGCCGCTTTTGCCCTGGGTGGGCCGTCACGCGCTGGTCATTTACCTTGTGCACCAGCCGTTGATTTTGCTTGTGCTCATGGGACTGGGTTTGCAGGTGTTGTGAGGGAGACAGGGATCACCCAAGCATCTCCTCGCGGTCATCTGTAAACCGGATTTACACGAAAAAGGGGGTATTACGCCTCCTTTTTATACTTTTCCCCAAAGTGTCTGCCCCCAATGTATTTCTAGCTCCAAAATCCCACTGGATTTTCAAGACCGCCTTTGATATGATGACATAGGCATTCGTAGTATTGCGCCACCAATAAGCTTTGCTTCTAATCCACCGTCTTCGGCGGAGGAAAAGAAATAATATCATTCGTTGAAAAGGTAACATTGACATAGGCAGTAAATACCTTCCAAAGGGGGCTTTGCCATGACGCTCTGCCTGGATACCCTAACAAAAAGCTTCGGTGAAAAAGCCGTTCTGCGCGGCGTCTCCTTGACCGCGCACAGTGGCCAGGCCTTGGGGCTACTCGGACGCAATGGCGCGGGCAAAACAACGATCATCCGCATTGTCATGGGTGTCTTTCCGCCCGACGGCGGGCGGGTGACACTCGACGGCAAACCCCTGGATCACAGCCGCATTCGCTTCGGTTATCTGCCCGAGGAGCGGGGGCTCTACCCCAAAGTGCCCATTGCCGAGCAACTGGTTTATTTCGCGCGTCTGCGCGGCCTTTCGGCCCGGGACGCGCGTCAGAGCGCGGCCTTCTGGCTCAAACGTTTGGAGCTCGACGCCTTTTGCGATAAAAAACTTGACACGCTCAGCAAGGGAAATCAGCAAAAGATACAGCTCGCTGCGGCGCTGGTGTCGAATCCGGATGTCGTGTTGCTCGATGAGCCGTTTTCGGGGCTCGACCCGGTCAGCGCGGAGCTGCTCAAAGATATCGTGCGCGGTCTGATGCAAGAGGGGAAGATCGTTTTGTTCTCCAGCCATCAGATGAGCTATGTTGAAGAATTCTGTGATGACATCGCGATTTTAAACGGCGGGGAGATTGCGCTCTCGGGTCGTGTGCGCGAAATACGCCGCGGTTACGACCGGCGACGGATGCTGCTCGAAGGCCCCGATTTGGAGCGCATGGAGACAACCTTAGGAAACACGCGCGACCTGGTCGAACGTGTGGAGCGGAACAAGGGAACGCTCTCGGTGTACCTGCACAAGTCCGACCAAAAGACCGCATTTTTGCAGTGCCTTACGCGTGAAGGATTTGACTTGGATGGGTTTCGTGTCTATGAGCCGAGTTTGCACGATATTTTTGTAGAGACAACGGAGGGTGGCATATGAAGACGTTTTTTCTCATACTCTCCTTTGAGTTCGGTTTGTATCTGAAAAAGAAAATGTTCGTGGGACTGACGGTGGCGCTCGTCCTGCTCATCGGTGTCGTGCTTTCCTTTCCGAGGCTGTCGGCAGCGTTTTCTGGCGAGGAAAGCCCTCCTGTCGCCGCTGGGAATCAAACCCATGCCGCTGGTGCCGGAGCATCGGACGCGCTGCAAGATACGCCTTTGATCCCGGCGGACAAAGACGTCATCGCCGTATCCGGCCCGTCGGACACCGTATCATCCATACTCCCGCATCTGATGTCGGCCATTCCGGACAGATCTTTTGTGCCGGTGCAACTGACACGGGACACACTCAAAGAGGCTGTAAACGCGGGCCTCTACAACGTAGCACTTTGGCTCGACGCGGAGGGCGACAGCGCTTACATCGCCCAGAGCTTGGGGATATACGATGCGATGCCCACGCGTGTGGATGCAGCACTGACCACCTGGGCCAGGATCGACCGACTGCAAGCGCTCGGCCTCAGCGCGGCGGAGGCCGAAAGCGCTCTGTCCCAGACCTGGGCCGTCGAGGTGCTTGAAACCGGGAAAAATCAATTCGGCGCGTTTTTCTATACCTTTATGCTGCTGTTTTTGCTCTATATGGCCATCATGCTCTATGGGCAGTTCGTGGCGATGAGCGTAGCCTCTGAAAAGGGCTCCCGCACGATGGAAGTCCTGATTACCTCTGCCAAACCCGTACAGCTCATGTTCGGGAAAGTCGTCGGCGCGGGACTGGCGGGGCTTATGCAGATGGGGGCGATCCTCGGCGCCGGGATCTTGTTTTATAAGCTCAACGCCTCGGTGTGGGCGTCCGGGAGTATTGTACACATGTTGTTCTCGATGCCGGGCAGCACCGTGTTTTTCGCGTTTGTCTTCTTTGTCCTGGGGTTCTTCCTTTACGCTTTCCTATACGGCGCGATGGGTTCGCTTGCGACCAAGACCGAGGATGTCAACGCGCTGGTTATGCCGATCACGTTTTTGTTTGTCATCGCCTTTATGGTTGTGGTGTTTCCGCTTTCCGGCGGCGGACTCGACAGTCCGCTGCTCACGGTGCTTTCGTTTGTGCCGCTCACGTCTCCAATCGCGATGTTTGCGCGCATGTCAATGGGCCATGTGTCCGCGTTGGCTGTGGCGGTTTCGCTGCTTTTGCTGTTGGTAGGCACCATATTGGTCGGCTACTTGGCCGCCGGGATCTACCGGATGGGCGTGTTGCTCTACGGCAAGCCGCCAAAACTGCGGGAGATGCGGAAAATGTTGCGGAAATAGTTTGTATCCCCCGCCTTCGACGGGGATACAAAAGAAAATTAAGGAGCTAGACTATGCCGGACAATCGCGTCATTGGTGTTTTTGATTCAGGCCTTGGCGGGCTGACGACCGTGCGGGAGCTCATTCCGCGTTTGCCGTGTGAAGACATCGTCTACTTCGGCGACACCGGGCGCGTCCCCTACGGCACGCGCAGCCGCGAGACCATAGAGAAGTACGCCCATCAAGATTTCGCCTTTCTCTCTTCCTTTGACCCCAAGATCATTGTTGTCGCCTGCGGCACCGTCAGCGCCGCCGTCTTGCCGTACCGCGCGCCGGGGCCCATCCCTGTCGTCGGTGTGCTTGAACCCGCCGCGCGCGCGGCCGCGTGCGCGACGAAAGACGGCCGTGTCGGTGTGCTTGCAACGGAATCGGCCATCTCTTCGGGCGCGTATGAGAAGCTGCTCCACGCGTTGAGCCCCGACATCGCGGTCACCGCGCGGGCCTGTCCGCTGCTCGTACCGCTTGTAGAAAACGGACGCTTCTTGCCCGGAGACACCGTCGCGGAAACGGTTGTCCGCGAATACCTGGAACCCCTACGTGAGGCAGGGGTGGATACGGTGATTCTCGGCTGTACGCACTATCCGCTACTCATGCCGCTGATGCAGGCGGCCATGGATGTCAGATACATAGACGCCGGGCGCGAAGTGGCGCTGTTTGTCTCTGAAACCCTAAAGGAACAGGATGCTTTGACGGATCGAAGCGGCCCGGGACAACGCCGTTACTATGTCAGCGACGCGCCAAAAAAGTTTACAAAACTAGCGGAAATTTTTCTCCAAAATTCTTTGGACAGCGAAGCGGAAAAGATAGACATAGACAACATCTTGTGTTAATATGGTAGCCGTGGCACAAGGGTTGCGTTTGCGTTTTGACGTGCGATCGCACGTCCTCAATGGGCGCCCTCCGGCGACGGGCGACCCTGAGCGTTTCACCTTTCAAGCGCGCATAACCTCTTGATGCCTCAATACTTTTGTTTCGCCGGAGACTGGGTTTACCATGGACAAATCCGTCATCATTACGATACAAGGCCGTCAATT
>CAYWWF010000053.1:0-10908 GCA_964461745.1 uncultured Oscillospiraceae bacterium
AAGAGGCATTGCCGTAAGTGCTTTGCAGCAGGGGGATCATTGTATCAAGCGCCTCAGGGCGCATGGGCATGGTTGCGGCGTTGTCGGCATAGACAAACATAGGGTCTCCTTCTCTCTTGTGGGACTGTTGAGAAATGCAGACGTGCGTGGCTGGGCGAGAAAATCACCGCACAGACAAGGCGCGAAAACGCGGGAATAATTTGTTTATTACAAGTTTTTGCAACGCAGTATGGGGGGTGATTTTCCGTCCAGACGCGTGCGGATGTGTTTCTCAACAGTCCCCTTGTGCTTGTAGGGGTCGATGCCCACATCGACCCGCACGAATCCATTGTTATGGGACACGGGCGGATGTGAGCCTCCGCCCCTACATGGGGTCTTTGCACATTTTTTTTGCGGATAGCAGCTTTGATGGGTTGAGACGTGTTGATAAAAACACGTTTTCACATAGGTTTCCCAACTTCTGCGCAAGCTATGTCGCATATATACGCAGTTTCTTCTTTGGCGTACAAGGTTCCGTCCGCGAAACCGAGCCGGATGCCTACAAAACAGGTGCGTATATCATATACCCGTCCCGCCCATACTGTCAAGGATCGACAACGCCGGAACGTACGGCCTGCACCGGGTTTCCGAGACCGTCACCAACGCCGCGTCGGAAAAACGCTTTCCTCTGACTGCCAGTCAAGACAGTTTTTGCTGGAAATTTCCTCCCTTTCCTTCGCAAAACTACAAGTTTCCCCAAAATGGCCTAAACCGTTTTTGTGGACTTATACAAAACCGCACATTCATGCCCTGAAACGGTAGACAAAACAAGGCCATTCGGGTATAATCCAAAGCAATACACACAAAAGAATATTTTGGTAATTATAAAGTAAGGTGGTGGCCCTATGTCTTTGGACGCTGTCCGGCAAGTCACCGAGGCCGAGGCGAAGGCCGGTGTCCTGAAAACCGAAGCGCGCGACCGCGCCCGCCGGGTTTTACAGGACGCGCAAACGAAGGCCGACACCCTGACCGCTGAAGCGCTGCAAGAAGCTGAGCGGCAAGTGGCCGCGTGGATGAAGGCCGCCGAAGAGGCTGCTGAAAGCGCCCGTGGGGCGCAGGAACAGGCCGCCCGCGCCGAAGTGGAGGCCCTCAAAGCCCGTGCGGGGAAGAATATGTCAGCGGCGGTGGACTTCATCGTAAAACAGGTAACGACATAAAAAGCCTCGCAGAGTTTTGCCTTAGGGAAGCCTCGCAGAGTTTTCTGCCAAAGGCAGAAAATAAAGTTTCATTGTTTTTCCGGGAATTCACTTCCCGGAAAAACTTCCACTAACCTATTTTTTGTCGAAACATCTCAATGTTTCGACAAAGACGCTTGGGGAGGTGCGCCATGTCCATCGTACCCATGAAACGGCTCCGCTTGCTGGGACTTACCCATGAAAAGGATGCCGTCTTATCTTTGCTTTTGACCCATGGCTGCGTCGAAGTCCAGGACGCCACACAGCGCCTGTCGGATCCGGATTGGGCCCCGCTGTTGCGCCGCGACTCGGAGCGCCCCGTCGGCAGCAAACCCCTGATGACCACGATGAACGCGGCGATTACCGCGATCATGCGTGAGGCGGCGGTGAAAAAGCCGCTGTTTTCCCGCCGCCCGGAAGTTTCGCTGGGCGACTTTTTCTCTGCGGACAAACAGGCCCGCGCCCAGGAAATCGCAGAGGAAATTGAACAGCAAAACCGGACGCTGTCCGCGCTGCAGACGGAACGGACCCGGCTGCAAAGCCGTGTGACGGCACTTTCCCCCTGGACAGATTTGGACATACCGCTGGAAACCACAACCGTGGGCCCCTGCCGTGTGTTCCTTTTTGTTTTACCCGGAAATACCGACCCCCAGGCCGCGCGTGTCGCCCTGGACGCCGCCGCCCCAACCCACGCGCTGGACGCCGTGGGTGCGGACAACGAACAGCAATACTACTACTTGCTCATCCACGACACGGAGACAGAAGAAGCGCTATCCGCGCTCAAACCTTTGGGTTACAGCGCCGTTTCGTTTAAAGAACTCACGGGTTTGGCGCGCGACAACCTGGCGGAGACAAAAGCCCGGCTGGAAGCCATAGAACAGGAGTCAAAGAACGCCCACGCCGCCATTGCGGCCTTCGCGCCCTCTCTTTCCGCGCTGCAAATGGCGCTCGACCGTCTGACCACCGACCTTTTGCGCGAAGAGGCCGAAAGCCGTCTGCTTTATGCGGGTTCCGTCTTTTTCCTGGAGGGTTGGGTTACGGCCTCGGAGTGGACGAAGCTGCAAAAAGATTTGCAGCAACATTTTGACTGCGCCTTTGACGTTTCAGACCCGGGCGAAGACGAGGCGCCGCCCGTGCTGCTGCGCAACTCGCGTTTCATCCGGCCCTTTAATATGGTCACGAACATGTACGCGCTGCCGGCTTACCGCAACATTGACCCAAACCCACTGATTTCGGTCTTCTACGCGGTGTTTTTCGGCATGATGTACGCCGACGTCGCTTACGGTTTGATTCTGATTGCCATTTCCCTCGTTGTCACGAAAAAATTCAAGCCCCGCGGCATGATGGGTTATATGTTCCCACTCATGGGTTACTGCGGCTTTACTTCAGCCATTTGGGGCTTTTTGTTCGGCGGTTATTTCAGCGACGCGCTGGACAAGGTGGCACAGGTCTTCTTTGGCAAACCCGAGGGATTTGTTGTCATCAAGCCGCTTTGGATGAACCCAATGGATCAACCTATGCTGATCCTCATAGTCGCCATCGCCATCGGTGTGATACACATCCTCTTTGGTATGGGCGTCAAAGCGTATCTCTGTATCCGTGACGGGCGTCCTTTGGACGCGCTGTTTGACGTCGGCTCCTGGTGGCTCCTGTTCGCGGGCGTCGCGGTGCTCGCACTCGGCGGCCCGACCTGGGTCTTGCTTGCAGGCTTTGCCGCGCTGATCCTCACACAGGGGCGGCGCAACAAAGGGATACTGAAGAAGTTCATGGGCGGTTTGCTCTCGCTCTATGACATCACGGCGTATATGTCCGACATTTTGAGCTACTCGCGCCTGATGGCCCTGGGACTCGCCGGTAGCGTCATGGGCAGCGTGTTCAACACCATGGGCAGTCAGATGGGCAGCGGGGTGGTTGGCTTTCTCTTCTTCCTCGTCATCTTCTTCGTCGGGCACGCGTTCAACATGGGCATCAACATCATTGGCACGTACGTCCACGCCGCAAGGCTGCAATATTTGGAGTTCTTCAGCAAGTTTTATGAGGTGGGTGGCGTCGCGTTTAACCCCCTCAGAGTCACCACCAAATATGTGGACGTGGCGGGCGTTGTTCCGGTGGAGTTTCGCGATGCAAAAAAAGAAGCAGCCATGAAACAGCGCGCGTAATACCGACATCTTTGATCCAACATTGGCGCCCATTCGTATTTTCTCCCGCCGCGGGTGGGGGGAACACCCAAACTGCTTCTAGGCAATCGGTAAAGCAATAACAAAACAAACAGCGAAAGGAATGGTTGGCACATGACTGAGATGGCAAACGGCGCGGTCAACTGGATTTCTCAATTCGGAGGTTTGGGGCTTGCGTATCTGGGCGCGGCTCTGGCCGTAGGCTTAGCATGTATCGGCTCGGCCAAAGGCGTTGGCATCGTCGGCGAAGCGGGCGCGGGCCTGGTGACCGAAGATCCTTCCAAGTTTTCCGGCGTGCTCATCCTGCAAATCCTGCCCGGTACGCAAGGTCTCTACGGCTTCGTCATTTGGTTTTTCACCGTGTTTGTGACCCTCGGCCCCAGTGGCTTGAAGAACATCGTTTCCGTCGCGCAGGGCGCATACATCTTGGCGGCCTGTTTGCCCATCGCGCTCGGTGGTCTGTTCTCCGCGATTGCGCAGGGCCGTGTGGCCGCGGCGGGTGTAGGCATCATCGCCAAACGCCCCGAAGCCCAAGGTAACGCCATCCTCATGGCCGTCATGGTCGAGTTTTACGCCATCATCAGCTTCCTTGCCTCCTTGCTCCTGCTGTTGCAGGTGAAGTGAGGTAGGTTATGGAAGGACTGAATAAAATCTCCGCTCGCATCGAGCAGGACGCCCGCAATGAGGCCGCAAAGGTGATACAAGCGGCGGAAGACGAGGCCTCCATGCTGCTCAACACCGCGCGGGCCGACGCCCGTGCAAAGGCGGACGCCGTGTTGAAAGAGGGCCGCCGTCGCGCCGACGAACGTCAGGAGCGCCTCACGGGTTTGTATGCGATGGAAGCCCGGCGGCAGCGTCTGTTTTGCCAGCAGGAGCTCATCGACGAGGCCTTCCGCCGTGCCGAAGAGGCCTTAAACGCGCTCTCGCCCGATCAAAAGGCAACACTCTGCGCGCGCCTTGCGGCCAAAGCCTCACGCAACGGCCGGGAGGAAATTGTGCTCTCCCCCGCCGACCACGCGCGTTTCGGCAAAAAGGTGCTTGAGGACGCAAGCCGTCTTTACGGTGAGGCGCACGGCAAACCCGGTGGCTTTACGCTGTCGGCGACGCCGCGCCCGATGGCCGGTGGACTGGTGCTGTCCGATGGCCCGGTGGAAGTCAACTGCACGTTTGAAGCGCTGCTGCGCGGGCTCAAAGAGAGTTTGGTGGCGGATGTGGCGGGTAAATTGTTTTAATTATTTCAAAACCGAGGTTTTGAAATAAGAGGAAACGCCCGGCAAACCTTCGCGTAGGGGCGACCTGTGGTCGCCCGCCCTGACCAGACCCTTATTCTGCGGGCGCACAAAATGCGCCCCTACAAGGTCCTTGCGTAGGATGCCGTTTCCCGATTCCCGACATTTGCGGAGGTGGAGATCATGGCCCAGGATACGCAGTATCTGTACGCCACCACGCGGGTGCGCGCGCTCGAAAAGCTGCTGCTCAGTCGTGAGCGCAGTGAGCGTATGATTGACGCGCGCTCGGAGGAAGAGGCGTTGCGTGTACTCGAAGAGTGCGGGCTTACGTTTCCGGCGGAACGCGACGTGGAAAGTGTGCTCGCGGACTATCGGGCGGACAGCTTTGCGCTGCTTTCGGAGCTCAGCCCGGATCCTCGCCTCACGGACATCTTCCGTCTGCCCTACGACTACCACAATCTCAAAGTGCTGCTCAAAGCCCAGGCGGCTGACTTTGCCATGAGCGGCGCTGCGAGTTCGTCCGCCGCCGCGCGCGAGGAAGCCGAAGACGACACACTGATGTCACTGATGGTGTCCGCCGGGCGTGTACCCGTGAAGAGATTGCGCGAAAGTTTTCTGGCCGAGAGTTACAGCGATCTGCCGCGCGCGATGGCCCGTGTGATCCCCGAGGCGCGCGAACTGCTTGCGCGCACGGGTGACCCGCAACTGACCGACCTGCTGCTGGACAAGACGCTGCTTTCTGAGACGCTTTCGCTTTCCGAGGAAATCGGAAACGCGTTTCTGATCGGCTACGCGCGCTTAGGGCTTGATGTCTACAATCTGCGCACGGTACTGCGCGCGACACGCATGGGCCGGGGCGTGGACTTTTTCCGGCAAGCCTTGGTGCCGGGCGGCACCGTTGACCCCGCACGGCTCACGGCGGTGCTTGCCGCGAGCGGTTCTCTTTCTGAACTCTATGCCGCGACGGTACTCGCCGAGGCCGGAGAGCGTGCGCAGGGCGTCCTCACCGGCGGCGAAGAGCTTACGGCGTTTGAGCGCGCCGCGCAAAACGCGCAAATTGCCTATCTGCGGCCCGCGCGCTATGTCTCGTTTGGCGTCGAGCCGCTCGTCGCGTTCTTGGTCGCGCGCGAAGCCGACATCACGGCCATCCGTGTGATCCTGACGGGTCGACGCGCCGGGGTGTCTCCGGAGGCACTGCGCCAGCGGCTCAGAACGACACTATACTAAGTTCCGCTAAAAACTGAGGTTTTTAGCGGAAGGGGAATAAGGATGTTGTTACGGCGAAATGAATTCGCCTTCACAACGATTGAACTGCGAGGGGTTTTTGAGATACTCTATTGAGAATCTCAGCGTTTTTTCAACAACCTCTTTCTGGAGGTAGATGAACATGTACAACATCGCCGTGATGGGCGACCGCGAAAGTGTGCTTGGCTTTGCGGCTTTGGGGCTTACCATTGTCCCGACGGAGGACCCTGTGGACGCCCGGCAAAAATTGCGCGCGCTGGCCTCAGGCAACACCGCCATCGTCTATATCACCGAAACGCTTGCCGAAAAGATGCCCGAGGACATCGACAAATATAAGGACGCCTTAACCCCGGCTATCATCGTGATCCCGGGCAAAGAAGGATCCACCGGCATGGGCATGTCCGCCCTGCGCGCCGCCGTAGAACGCGCCGTCGGCGCCGACATTTTGGGAACCTAGCGAGTCTATTGGGGTTGTCGCCCCAATAGACTCGCATAAGCCTCGCAGAGTTGGGGCACAGCCCCAAAAAAGTTTCATCGTTTTTTCGGCGACATGCGCGGCGAAAAAACGCCACAACCCGTCCATTTTCCGCAGAAAATGGACGTCCCCGGCCCGCAGGTCGGAGCCATTCCAGTATCCAATCAAATCCTCAGATTTGATTGGACGGAAAAACGCCACAACCCGCCGATTTTCCTCAGAAAATTGGCGTTCCGGCTCGCAAGCCGGGGCCATCCAATATCCAATCAAATCCTCAGATTTGATTGGACGGTATTTATTTTTAGTTCAAATCCTCAGATTTGAACTAACTGTCTGGAGGGGTTTTTCTTGGCCAATGGGAGAATCCGCAAAGTATCCGGCCCGCTTGTGGTTGCCGAGGGCCTGGCCGATGCGAACATGTTCGACGTCGTGCGCGTGGGTCGGCAGCGCCTGATCGGTGAGATCATTGAAATGCGTGGCGACCGGGCCTCCATCCAAGTCTATGAAGAGACGGCGGGTCTCGGCCCCGGCGACGAGGTCGAAACCACCGGCGCGCCTCTGTCCGTGGAATTGGGGCCGGGTCTCATGGAGACCATTTACGACGGCATTCAGCGCCCGCTCGAAGCGATTCGCGCCAAAACCGGCGACACGATCGCGCGCGGCGTTGAGGTGCCTTCCATCGACCATGAAAAGAAGTGGGGCTTCACCCCGCGTGTGAAGGCCGGCGATACGGTTGAGCCCGGCGACATCTTGGGTGTCGTGCAGGAGACTGTCGTTGTCGAGCACCGTGTGCTCGTACCCCATGGCGTGCGCGGTACAGTCAAAAGCATCCAATCAGGGGACTTTACGGTGCGGGAGACCGTCGCGGTCATCCAGACCGATAAGGGAGAGCGTCCACTCACGATGGCGCAGAAGTGGCCGGTGCGTGTCGGGCGTCCGTACAAAGAAAAACTGCCGCCCGAAGTGCCGATGATCACAGGCCAGCGTTCGATTGACATGCTCTTCCCGATTGCCAAGGGTGGTACGGCGGCCGTACCCGGTCCGTTTGGCTCGGGCAAAACCGTCGTGCAGCACCAATTGGCTAAATGGTCGAACGTGGACATCGTCATTTACATTGGCTGCGGTGAGCGCGGCAACGAGATGACCGACGTGTTGCGTGAGTTCCCGGAACTCAAAGACCCGCGTTCGGGCGAGAGCCTGATGCGCCGTACGGTGCTGATTGCCAACACTTCCGACATGCCCGTGGCCGCGCGTGAGGCGTCGATCTATACGGGCATCACGATTGCTGAATACTACCGCGACATGGGTTACGACGTCGCCGTCATCGCCGACTCGACCTCCCGTTGGGCCGAAGCCCTGCGTGAGATGTCGGGCCGACTCGAGGAGATGCCCGGTGAAGAGGGCTATCCGGCCTATCTCGCGTCGCGTCTGGCGCAGTTTTATGAACGCGCGGGCCGCGTCTATACCCTAGGGCGTGAAGAGCGGCTCGGTTCACTCTCGGCCATCGGGGCCGTGAGCCCGCCGGGCGGCGACTTGTCCGAGCCGGTCAGCCAAGCTACGATGCGCATCGTCAAGGTCTTCTGGGCGCTTGATTCGTCGCTTGCCTATCGCCGCCACTTCCCTGCGATCAACTGGCTCAACTCCTATTCACTCTACCTTGACCGTTTGACGCCCTGGTTTGATGACAATGTAAACCGGGACTTCTCGAAAAAACGCACTTGGGCGATGCGTATGCTTCAGACCGAGGCCGAATTGCAAGAGATTGTGCGGCTTGTTGGTGTGGACAGCCTCTCCCCGCCCGACCGCCTGAACATGGAGACTGCGCGGATGATCCGTGAGGACTTCCTTCAGCAAGACGCGTTCGGCGATGTGGACGCCTACTCTGACCCCACACGGCAGTACCGCTTGCTGTCGATGGCCTACCTCTACGACGAGCTCGCGCGCGCGGCCCTGGAGAGCGGCGTGTCCATGACAGACCTGTTCTCCTTGCCGGTCATGGAAAAAATCGGCCGCGCCAAGAGCGTTCCGGCTGACCAGTACGCCGCCGCCTACGACGAACTCGAAGCCGAGCTGCGGCGTGAAATCGCCCAGCTCACGGAAAGCGAGGATGCGCTATGATGAGGGAATATCGCACGATCCAAGAGGTGGCCGGGCCGCTGATGCTCGTGCGTCAGGTCGAAGGCGTCACCTTTGACGAGCTCGGTGAAGTGGAGCTGCCCTCCGGGGAAGTGCGCCGCTGCCGTGTGCTCGAAGTGGATGGAAATAACGCGTTGGTACAGCTCTTTGAGTCCTCGGCGGGCATCAACTTGGCGCAGTCTAAGGTGCGCTTTCTCGGTCACGCCTTGGACTTGGCCGTTTCGGAAGAGATGTTGGGCCGTGTTTTCAACGGTCTGGGACACCCGGCCGACGGCGCGCCAGAAATCATTCCGAAGAAGCGCCTGAACGTCAGCGGTCTGCCGATGAACCCCGCCGCGCGCAACTACCCGTCGGAGTTCATTCAGACTGGGGTTTCCTCGATTGACGGCCTCAACACGCTCGTCCGCGGGCAGAAACTGCCGATTTTCTCGGGTTCAGGCCTGCCGCACGCGAACTTGGCCGCGCAGATTGCGCGTCAGGCGCGCGTGCTCACCGGTGAATCGAACTTTGCCGTTGTGTTCGCGGCGATCGGTATCACCTTTGAAGAGGCCGACTTCTTCATTTCCGATTTCAAACGCACCGGGGCCATCGACCGTACGGTGTTGTTTATCAACTTGGCCTCCGACCCGGCCATTGAGCGCATCGCGACACCGCGTATGGCGTTGACCGCCGCCGAATATTTGGCTTTCGACGCGGGGATGCATGTTTTGGTCATCCTGACCGACATCACAAACTACGCTGAAGCGCTGCGTGAAGTTTCCGCCGCGCGTAAGGAAGTCCCGGGCCGCCGCGGCTATCCGGGTTATCTCTATACGGACTTGGCCACCCTGTACGAACGCGCGGGCCGTCGCATCGGCTCCGAAGGATCGATTACCCTGATCCCGATCCTCTCGATGCCCGAAGACGACAAGACCCACCCGATCCCCGACCTTACCGGTTACATCACCGAGGGGCAGATCATCCTTTCGCGTGAGCTCTACCGCAAAGGTTTAACGCCGCCCGTTGACGTGCTGCCGAGTCTGTCGCGTCTGAAAGACAAGGGCATTGGCAAGGGCAAGACCCGCGAAGACCACGCCAACACGATGAACCAGCTCTTTGCGTCTTACGCGCGCGGCAAAGAGGCCAAGGAGCTCATGACCATCCTTGGTGAAGCCGCGCTCACGGACGTCGACAAGATGTACGCGAAGTTTGCCGACGCGTTTGAAAAACGCTATGTGAGCCAGGGGTACGAGACCAACCGCACGATTGAGGAAACGCTGAACCTCGGCTGGGAACTGCTCACGATATTGCCGAAAAGTGAGCTGAAACGCATTAAGCCGGAGTTTATTGAGAAGTATTATCCGAAATAGGCTCGGCTTGCCTCATGACAAATCGTCAGCGGGGCTTGTAGGGGCGACCTGTGGTCGCCCGTGGACGGTCTATCATCTGCGGATGGGATTTTGGGCGCGCACAGTGCGCCCCTACAAAAAACGAATGGACTCTAACGACTTGGGGGTGCTTGCCCGTGGCCAGACTCAATGTCAACCCCACGCGCATGGAACTGACACGTCTGAAAACCCGTCTGCGCACGGCGCGGCGCGGGCATAAACTGTTGCGCGACAAACGCGATGAACTCATGAAGCAGTTTCTAGAGATCATGCGGAAAAACCGGGACTTGCGCCACCGTGTGGAAGAGGCGCTGGCGACGGTACACCGCAGCTTCACCGTCGCCGCCGCGCTGATGTCACCGGAGCTCTTGTCTCAGGCACTCTTGTACCCGAAGCAGAGCGTGTCGCTGACGATGAGTTTCCGAAATGTCATGAGTGTCAACGTGCCGGTCTATGACTTTAAGACAAAGAACGACAACCCAGGGGATATCTACCCCTACGGCTTCCAGCAGACCTCCGGAGAACTCGACGACGCGCTCAAAGAGTTGAGCCACGTCTTTGTCGATATGCTGGAACTCGCGCAGATTGAAAAGTCCATGCAACTCCTCGCGCAGGAAATCGAAAAGACACGCCGTCGCGTCAACGCCTTGGAGTATGTGTTGATCCCGCAGCTGGAAGAGACGATCCGCTATATCACAATGAAGCTGGACGAAAACGAGCGCGGGAATCTGACTCGGCTGATGAAGGTCAAGGACATGATGGTGAAGCAACAAATAGAGGCGCATCAGGCGCAAAACGGTTGATGTTGTACAGAGCGACGTATTGTCGCTCCGTAAAGGTAAGCGGTAAATGGTGGGGGGACCTGCTGTTTACCGCTTATGTGATATAAAGGTTGTTTCAGAAGAGATTACTACCGTTGCAATAGGCCCTGTACTGTGATAAGATTGCCCCACAGGAGGGACAAAAATGTCTTTGAGTATATTTAGCGAAAAGGCTTTCCCGCCAAACGATTGATATGCTCCCCTTAAAGTAGACAGTGGAAATAAAAAACCACTGTTACGGAAA
>CAYWWF010000054.1:0-1559 GCA_964461745.1 uncultured Oscillospiraceae bacterium
GGGTTTGGATCGAACCGTGCGCGGTGGTGAATACGCCTCGGCGCGCCTGGCCGTCAGTATTTAAAAGCTCAAACATGAAGACCTCCATAGGAAATAGTCAGGTTGTCAAAGAATCGCTTTGCTGGATTCTTTGACAAGTTTGGCTCCGGCCTGCGGGCCGGAAACATCGATTTTCTGAGGAAAATCGATGAGTTATGGAGTTTTTCCGACGCACATGTCCCCGGAAAAACAATGAAACTTTATTTTCCGCCAGAGGCGGAAAACTCTGCGAAGCTTTTTTGACAGTCTGAGGAAATAGTATCCCTGCCTTCAAAAGCAGTTTTTTGAGGAACATCAGATAATCAACATCGCGTCACCAAACGAGAAAAACCGATACTGCCGCTCCACGGCCTGCTTGTAAGCCGTCAGAACCTGTTCCCGACCCGCGAGCGCCGAGACCAGCATCAAAAGCGTGCTGCGCGGCAGGTGAAAATTCGTTACCAGCCCGTCGATGGCCTGAAACGCAAAACCAGGTGTAATGAAAATTTCCGTCCAAAACGGCTCGCTTGGAAAGCCCAGCCGGGCCCCGGCCTCCAAAGAGCGGCAGACCGTGGTGCCCACGGCGATGACGCGGCCACCGTTTTTTCGTGTTTCCAGAATGGTTTTTGTTGTGTCCCCGGGCAAACTTACCCATTCCGAGTGCATCTTGTGGTCTGTAATGTCTTCTGACTTTACAGGCAGAAATGTGCCCAAGCCCACGTGCAGCGTGAGCGTTTTGACCGCGACGCCGCGCGACCGGATGTCCGTAAGCAGCGCCGGTGTAAAGTGTAGCCCCGCTGTGGGTGCGGCGACGGAGCCTAAGGTTTGCGCGTAGACCGTCTGGTAGCGTTCGGGATCCTCGAGCCGGGCCTTGATATACGGCGGCAGCGGCATCTCGCCGAGACGGTCAAGCACCTCGAGAAAGAGACCGTCATAGGTAAAACGAATGTGCCGATGGCCTTCTTCGGTCTCCCCTACCACCTCGCCGGTCATGAGGCCGTCGCCGTAGGTAAGCTTTGTCCCTGTCTTGGTTTTGCGGCCCGGTTTGCTGAGACAGTCCCAGACGTCGGGCTCGATCTCCCGCAGCAGCAAGGTTTCCACCATGGCTCCCGTCCCGGTGACACCATAGAGACGTGCTTTGAGTACGCGGGAATCGTTGAGCACCAAGCAATCGCCCGGCCTGAGAAGGTCGGGCAGTTGAGAAAAGACCATATGTGCAGTCTGTCCGCTCTGTTTGCTCAGACACAACAGACGCGAAGCGTCCCGCGTGGGCAGTGGTGTTTGAGCAATGAGCTCCGGCGGCAGATGGTAGTCAAAATCGGACGTGTTCATGCGTTTCCCCCTGGATAGGTTGTTTTTTGTCCTCAATTGGGATACTCTCATTGTCTGTCCCCGCCTTCGGCGGGGACAGACAACCCGAAAGCGCGATGAAAGCGGTTTTCACCCTGATATGCTTACACCTGTAAAATAGTGTTTGATGATCTGATCATAGGTATAGCCTCGCTCGGCCATGCCACGCGCGCCGTTTTGGCTCATGCCCA
>CAYWWF010000054.1:1659-5018 GCA_964461745.1 uncultured Oscillospiraceae bacterium
TCATAGGTATAGCCTCGCTCGGCCATGCCACGCGCGCCGTTTTGGCTCATGCCCACATTGTGCCCCCAACCGCGGCCCTCAATCACATAGACCCCGCTTTTCCCGGCGGAAACCGTGTACAGCCCGCCTTGGGCGCGAAGTTGAACCTGAGACAGCGGCACATCCAGCGGACTGACACCATCCGAGGAAATCACATATAAGCCGTTTGTGTCGCCCTTGGTGGTGGTTCCCGAAGCGCTGATGACGCTCAGCGACGAACCTGAGGAGATCGAGTAGCGTTGGCTGTAAGTATACACACCAACCGACGCGCTGTTGAGTATCGTCCGGGCGCGCTCTTTTTCAAAGTTGTACTTTTTGCCGTTCTCATCGACAAGCGTGAGTCGATAGACGTTTCCGGCCGGGGTGTACTGGTCAATATAGGCGTTGACAATCTTTCCGGTAGAGACCTTTTTTTCGGCCATGATCTTCGTCAAATCCTCGTTGGTACACTCAAAACGCCAGATACCGTGCGCGGCACGGCTCAAATCCTCAAAGTTGTCGGGCACGGCCTTGAGGTACGGCAAATCCGCGCTCCAGACGTTGATGGAGTCTTCGGTGTAGCCGCCGTTGGAGGAATGATAGAATGTAGTGGCCACCTGGTTTCCGTACATGACATACAGGCCGAAGGTCTCATCCACCGCACGGTCGGAATTTTGCGATGCGCTGCCTGTGCCGTAGTAGACTTGGCAGTCGGTGGTATTGCAGAGATCCAAACCGTAAGCCTTGTGCTTGCCCATGTTCTGTACGGCGTATGATTTCGCGCAGAGTGCCTGGGCCTTCAGCGCTTCGAGCGGCCAAGACGGACTCATCTCGTAGGGGATGACGCCTTTGATATAGTCCTGCATCGAAACGATGTTTGCGACCGTAATGTTGTTGCCGGTCATGCGTGCAAACTCAAAGCCGCCGTAATACCGATAGCCTTTGTTCCAGGTGATGGGGATTACGCCGGAGGCGGCGGTTGGGAACACGGCCAGCCCCGTCGACTGTGGGCCGTCATACTGGAAGATGATCTCGCCCGAGGCGGTGACTGTGACCGAAATGCAGTATTGACTGCCGGTCAGCGCCAAAGCGTCTGGAAAGCCCGCAAGCGGCAGATCGGCTTTGGCCGTAGCACTCGAGGCGTAAGCGCCGATGCGCACATAGTAGTTTCCATTTGCATAGACAGGGAAAGCGCGCCGTCCTTGATCTCGGAGTGACTTGGCTTGCGCGGCGGCTTCATCAAAGGAGGCGTAGGTGACGCCTGTGTCGATGTGATAGCAACCGACCAGGGTACTGCCCGTGGTCTGAGACTCGGAATAGGTTCCGTTTGCTACGTACATATTGCGGTTTTTGACCATGGTAATCGCGGTCTCCGCGGTTTTCCCAACGGAGATGAAATTTCGGGCGGCGTCCAGGTAGCCAAACTCATAGCCCGCGCCGGTCTGATTGAGCAGATTGGACGACGAAAGCGCCGTGGTGTTATAAAACAGACCGATTTTGAGAGAAGGATTCAACTCCACAGCCCGCGCGTAAGGCTGCCCCGATACCACCAGCATCATGCTGAGAAGAATCAGGCCAACACGTTGCATCAGTGGCAAAACATATGTACGTTTTCGTTTGATACGCATGCATAAACTCCTGTTCTATAGTCTTGTCCCAAATCGGCGGATACGCCGGAAGGCTTGCTATAAATTATAGGGAAAACCGAATATAATGCCTTGTTCCAGGCAACTGGAAAAAGAAATCCAGTTGACAAGAGAAAAAACCTATGCTAAAATCAGGCTACAACTGAATATACGCAGGATAGAGGCGCGAATCTCATGAGTCGTGCGGGCGAGGATGCACCGATCCTTTGACCCCGTGCAAAAGGGAGCTTCGCCGAAGTTCCGCTTGGCGGTGACCAAACGGTTCTGGGCGCTTGGTGAAATACCACGCGACTGTCATTCGATGATTGGGATGAAGTGCTATCTGCTTTTGTATGGGTCGTTTTTTAAGCTACCCTAGTATATACAAAATCAGTCGGTTTTTCAACCGGCTTTTTCTTTTGGATTTATCCGAACCATGGGAATATGCTCGAGAACGGTTCTTTTTCCGTTTTGCTGCGGCAAATTTCCTTGAAATAAAGCAATATTCCCGCGAAAAAATAACTCGCCCTCGATCACATCCCCATGGTTCGGCTAAATCCATGGTCACGCAGACATTTCTTCCGCGCTTCCATCAAAGCACCTCCCCACTCACTACACGACGAAAGGATAGGAGTTTATGAAGACGTACAATGTGGGTATCCTCGGCGCCACCGGTATGGTCGGCCAGCGTTTTGTGTCCCTTTTGGAGAACCATCCGTGGTTCACCGTCAAAGTCTTGGCGGCCAGCGCCCGCAGCGCCGGCAAAACCTATGAGGACGCCGTGGGCGATCGTTGGGCCATGCCGAAACCCATGCCCGAAGCCTGCAAAGACATAGTCGTGATGGATGTCACGGCCGATATGAATAAGATTGCGTCGACCTGTGATTTTGTATTTTGCGCTGTTGACATGAAAAAAGACGAGATCCGCGCGCTGGAAGAAGCTTATGCCCGTGCCGAGTGCCCTGTGGTCTCGAACAATTCGGCCCACCGCAACACCCCCGACGTGCCGATGATCATCCCCGAGTGCAACCCCGAGCATCTTGAGATCATTACCGCCCAGCGCAAACGCTTGGGGGTTACACGAGGCCTCATCGCCGTCAAATCCAACTGCTCCATTCAAAGCTATGTCCCGGCGATTCATCCATTGCTGCATTTGAAGCCCACCGAAGTGTTGGCTTGTACATATCAGGCCATTTCCGGCGCGGGCAAAACCTTTGCCACCTGGCCGGAGATGGTGGATAACCTCATTCCCTTCATCGGCGGCGAAGAGGAAAAATCCAATCTCGAGCCGATGAAGATTTGGGGTAAGATGGAAAACGGCGCGATTGTCCCGGCCATGTCTCCGAATATCACGTCCCAGTGTTATCGTGTGCCCATCACCGACGGTCACATGGCCGCTGTGTTTGTTCGCTTTGAAAAAATGATCCCGATTCCGGAGATCATCGACATCTGGAGAAACTTTGAGGGCCGTCCGCAGAAACTGAATCTGCCGAGTGCGCCGCGTCAGTTCCTCCACTACTTTGAGGAAGACAATCGGCCCCAGACCAAGCTCGAGCGCGACCTCGAAGGCGGTATGGCTGTGTCCATCGGTCGTTTGCGTGAGGACTCTCAGTTCAGCGTGAAATTTGCCTGTTTGTCTCACAACACTGTGCGCGGCGCGGCCGGCGGCGGTGTGCTCCTGGCCGAACTCCTCTGCGCGGAAGGATACATTTAAAA
>CAYWWF010000054.1:5118-10892 GCA_964461745.1 uncultured Oscillospiraceae bacterium
GCGATTGTTACGCCGTTTCGGGGTGACGTGATTGACTACGACGTGATGCGCGTGCTTGTAGAGCGCCAGATTCAAAACGGCATCAACGCCATCGTAGTCTGCGGTACTACCGGCGAAGCCTCCACACAGACTACACAAGAACACCTCCAGTGCATTGAGCAATGCGTGAAGATGGTGGCCGGGCGCGTGCCCGTCATCGCGGGAACCGGCTCAAACGATACGGCCCACGCGTTGGAGATGTCCCAGTTTGCCGACTCTTGCGGCGCGGACGGACTGCTCATGGTCACGCCCTACTACAACAAGACCACACAGTCCGGCCTCATCAATCATTTTACGTACATCGCCGACCGCGTAAAAACGCCGATCATTCTCTACAACATCCCCGGGCGCGCCGGCATGGGCTTTGCTCCGAAGTCCTACCAAATTCTCTCCGAGCATCCAATCATCAACGGCGTCAAAGAAGCCTCTTCGGACTTCACGCTCCTTGCGCGTACCCGCGCGCTCTGCGGCGATGAGCTCAATATTTGGGCCGGCAACGACGACATCATTGTGCCGATACTCTCCATGGGCGGCCAGGGCGTTATTTCGACGATGGCCAATGTGATCCCCAAAGAGACTGCGGAGATTTGCCGTCTCTGGTTTGATGGCGACTGCAATGCGGCGGCGGATCTGCAGATTCGTTATCAAGAGCTCATCGATGCTTTGTTCTGTGAGGTTAACCCGATCCCGGTCAAGACGGCGCTGCGCCTGATGGGCTTTGAATGCGGCCCGCTGCGTATGCCGCTCTGCGACATGACGGAGGGGAATCTAGAGGTACTGAAGTCGGCACTGAAAAACGCGGGACTCTTATCGTAAAATACTTGTATCCCCCGCTCTTGCGGGGGATACAAAAAACACACATGCCTATGATACAGGAGGATGGACATGGTCAAAATATGCCTAACCGGCTGCAATGGACAAATGGGTTCGGCTGTTTCTCAGCTGGCCGCCACCTCGAAAGACGTGAGCGTTGTGGCCGGCGTGGATCCTGTCACCTCGAAACGTTTTGCCTATCCGGTGTATGCGGATCTTTTGGAGTTTGGCGGACACATCGACGTACTGCTGGACTTCTCCCACGCCGCGGCCCTGCCCGGCTTGCTTGCCTTCGCTGAAAAGAGGGCCGTTCCAATTGTACTGGCCACCACCGGCTACGATGAGGCGGCGCTTACGTTGATGCAAGAGGCCGCTGCGCGTATTCCCATTTTCCAGTCGGCCAATATGTCGCTTGGCATTTCGCTGCTGGCTGACCTCGTGCGCCGGGCTTGTCAGGTACTTGGTGAAAACTTTGACGTGGAGATCGTTGAGCGCCATCACCGACGCAAGCTGGACGCGCCCAGCGGTACGGCCAAGCTTCTCTTCGACGCGGCCGCCGAAGCACTTCCCTATGAAGCCATACCCGTCTATGACCGCCACGACGTCCGTGCGCAACGCGATACACGGGAGATTGGCCTTTCCGCCGTGCGCGGCGGTACGATTGTCGGCGAACATGAAGTGATCTTCGCGGGTCACCACGAGGTCATTGAGCTTCGGCACAGCGCTACCTCTCGCGAAGTCTTTGCGGCGGGCGCCTTGCGTGCGGCCCAGTTCATGGCCCGGCAAACCGAACCGGGGCTATACGCGATGAAGGATCTTTTGCGCGCGCGGTGATAACACACTTAAAATGGTAAAGCAAAAGGGCTGCTTCTGCAAGGAAGTGGCCCTTTGTTGTGTTTTGTGAAGCGATATGTTATGCTGTAAAGCATGGCGAACAATTAATAGAGAGGGCTTTTGAAATGTCCAGAAGAAAAAACGGAAAACAAAAAATATTTGAGCTTTCTATCATGGCTCTGTTTATTGCATCAACTTATATTTTTACGGCATTTATCAACATAAGGTTGCCAATTGCAGCACAGGGAGGTCTGATACACCTGGGAAACATTCCTCTGTTTATTGGTGCTATAATTTTTGGGAAAAGGGTGGGTTTTTGGGCGGGTGCCCTAGGAATGGCTATGTTTGACTTGCTCTCGGGTTGGGCAATATGGGCACCGTATACATTTGTGATCGTTGGATTGATAGGGTTTGTTGTTGGATTCATTTGCAAAAAGAGAAACGAATACTATTTTAAGATTATTGCGCTATTTGCAGCGTTAATTATCAAGGTGGTAGGATATTATCTTGCGGAAGTATTGATATACGGCAATTGGATTTCTCCTGTATTTTCCATACCAGGCAATGTTATTCAGATAGGCATAGCGTCATTGATTACTCTAAGTATCATCGTTCCCGTGCAAACAATCGTAAAAAAGAGCAATATAATAACCAGTTAATGCGCGTATACGAATCTCGGATAGAAAGTGCAGCAAAACCCTTGTTACTTTTCCACGTTTCTATCAGAGCTAAGCATTTGACGTTCCAAATAAGCACACCACCAAGCAAGGGGGCTGACTCATTGGTCAGCCCCCTTGCTTTTTCTCCCAATCACACAGCCCCCTGCTCCACCATTACCCCTTATCCATCAACTCTTCCCACTCCGCTTCCGTGAGACTCATAACGCCCAAGCTCTCCGCCTTTTTGCGCTTTGACCCGGCGGCCTCTCCGGCTATCACATAATCGGTCTTCTTCGACACGCTGTCGGATACTTTGCCGCCCAAGGCTTTGATTTTGTCTGCGGCCTCTTTGCGGGTGTGGCGTTCCAGTGTCCCGGTGAGCACAAAAGTCTTTCCGGAGAATGGGCCGCCCTCGGGGGCGGCGACGCCGCTTAGGTTGACACCCGCCGCTTTGAGTTTCTCTATGGTCTCCAGGGACGCGTCGGATTCGAAAAACTGCGTCACGCTTTCGGCGATGATGGGGCCGAGTTCAGGGATTTCCTGTATCTCCTCCTGTGTCGCGCGGCTCAGGGCGTCCATCGAGCCATAGCGAGATGAGAGCAGCGCGGCTCCCTTTTCGCCGACATTCCTAATGCCCAACGCATAGATCAGCTTGGACAGATCCCGCGTTTTGGCCGTCTCTATCGCGCGCAGAAGTTTGTCCGCCGACTTGTCGGCAAAGCCCTCCAGCTCGAGCAAATCCTCTCGGTTGAGCACAAAAATGTCCGCGACAGACCCAAGCTTTCCGCGCTCCCAAAGCTGGGACAATGTCGCTGGGCCCAAGCCCTCAATATCCATGGCGCCACGGCTTACAAAGTGCATGAGCTGGCGCAGTGCTTGCGCCGGACAGGAGAGATTCCGGCAACGCAGCGCCGCCTCGTCGGATTCACGGTTGAGTGGACCGCCGCAGGCCGGACAAGTCTCAGGGAAGACGTAGGGTACGGCGTTTTCGGGTCTCTGACCCAGTTCCACTGAGAGGATCTCCGGGATAATTTCCCCGGCCTTGCGCACCAGCACCGTGTCCCCGATGCGGATGTCGCGCTTTGCAATGAAGTCCTCGTTGTGCAGTGAGGCATGGGTCACCGTCGTACCGGCCAGGGTCACGGGTGCCAGCACGGCTTTCGGCGTCACGACACCCGTTCGACCGACTTGCAGCTGGATGTCTAAAAGCCGTGTGGGTTTCTGTTCGGGCGGATACTTAAATGCCACAGCCCAACGCGGCGCGCGCGCCGTACTGCCTAAGTCCTCACGCAAGCCCAGCGCGTCCACTTTCAACACCGCGCCGTCGGTCTCAAACGGAAAGGCCGCGCGCGTGTGCCGCAGCTCTTCAATCGCAACACAGGCTTCCCGAACATCTCCGAAAATCCGACGCGGTAAAACAGGCAGGCCCAAAGCCGCGAGATAATCCAGCGCCGCGGTGTGTGTAGGGAAAGGACGGGAACATTCCTGTACATTGAAAATCAGAATCGAGAGTTTTCTTTCGGCGGCTAGGCGCGCGTCGAGCTGTCGCAGTGAGCCCGCCGCGGCGTTTCTAGGATTTTTCAGCAGCGGCTCCCCTGCTGCTTCGCGTTTTGCGTTGAGCGCCTCGAACACGGCACGAGGCATGTAGACTTCACCGCGCAGAAGCAAAAAATCCGGCGCGTTTTCGAGCGTTTTCGGTAAGTCTTGTATCGTCAAAACATTTTGTGTAACGTCCTCGCCTACGCTGCCGTCGCCGCGTGTCGCGGCTCCCGTCAGGCGACCAAACTCATAAGTCAGCGACACGGACAGCCCGTCCACCTTCGGCTCAAGCACATAGTCTACCTCTCGCCCGGCCTGCGCGCGCACACGTTGGTCAAAGGCCAGCACTTCTTCCACCGAAAAGACATCCTGTAAGCTCTCCATGCGCACGCGATGGGTAACCGGTGAAAACAACGCGCGCCCCCCGACACGCCCTGTCGGTGAATTCTCATCCGAAAGCTCTGGATGTAAAGCTTCCAGCTCTCGCAGGCGACGCATGAGCGTGTCGTAGTCCGTGTCTTCGATTGAGGGGTTGTCCTGTTCGTAGTAGGCCTCATTGTGTCGCCTGAGCTCCTCGCGCAGGCGCTGTATCTCTTGTAACTCGTCCATTGTGGCTCACCTCGTCACTCATTCTATCACTCCGGCACCGCTGCGTCAAAGGCTCGAGCGGAAGAATACGTATCGCTCGAGCCAAATTGAGCATAGCTGCTTGGCACTTCGCCGACAATCACCGTCTCCGCAATGATGACCGATGTATTCACTTTGGCCTTTTTCAGCGAAAACGGCAGCAAAATCTCAACTTCGACACCAACAGCCATCCAGATTTGATGGCGTGTCTGGTTGATGCCGGCCGAGGCGAAGGTGTTTTGAAAATCCGTCTCCACCGTGCTGATCGGCACGATCTTCAGCGGAATTTTTGGGCCTCTTCCCGAAAGCCAATCCTCATTGATGAGGTTACCCAAGGGAATCGTCAGTTCCTCTGAGTCAAGGTCACCCATCTTATGGATGATGGTCTCTGTAACAACGCTTTTAAAACGGTTGATGCGCACCATATCGGTTTTCAGCGCCGTGATTTTCCCGGATATGTCTTTCTCCACGTCGATGAGGTCGGAATACTGCAAGTTTTCTCCTTCGATTTCTTTCGTTATGGCTTCGTTGATGATCCGCGTGGCTGTGGTCTGCACCTGTGACGCGGCTTTCTGCTCAATGATCGGTCGCATTTTGCGCTCGCTCCAGATGAACAGGAGGATCAACGACGCAAGCACAACGAGGGTAATCGTCAGCGCCCGGTGTTTGCCCCTCTTCCGGGACTTCCCGCCCCTGCCCCATCGGCCATGGGCGAAGGACGCGTTCGAGCCAGTTGACGTGGAAAACGAGATGCGCCGACGACGTCTTTTCAGACCACGAAACCATCGGCCTCTGCGCCGTTTCTTCTTTGTTCGGACACCAAAGTACGGGCTGCCTACGGTCGAAGACGATGACCTCCAAAGTGGGCTGTCGTCCGCGGGAGAAGATTCCCAAGCCGCCGCGCCCCCAACGGGGTCAGTCCAACCGAAGAGTTGTCGCCAGGAATAGAGTTGCTCACTTTGTGTATGGTTAGCTGACTCTTGTTCTTTGGCTGTGTCTTTCTTGTAGGGGCCCTGTGACGTATATGTGCCATCTTCGGTTGAAAACAGGGGTGAGCGATCGGAACTTACCCGCGCCATACGCGCACCCCCTTAAAGTTTTGGATATGCCCCGCCTTCGGCAGAGAATATCAAAAAGACGAAGAAATCTCTGTTCAAGACATCCTATTCAGTTGCACAAGCCTCCTATGACAAGTCATATATGCCTCGAAGGGGCTGTATCACAACGGCCAAAAGAAATCAGGGCGAGCGCAGTAGCGCAAGC
>CAYWWF010000055.1:0-6372 GCA_964461745.1 uncultured Oscillospiraceae bacterium
TCCATATTATGGAGGATTAAATATGTCTTGTCGAAAACGTTGTGACCATAAATGCTGCTTTCAGTGCGAATTCCATAAACCTGAGTACAAAGAACCGAAAATGAACATCTACAAAAACGAGATCGAAAAAGGCTGCTGCGAATGCGGCTGCAGCTGCGATTGGATCGTTGAAAAACTGGGTGGGCAAATTGTCGCGTTGGAAGAGCGCGTGGTTGGAATTGAAGGTCAAATCCTCGAAATCGAAAAACGTTGCTGCCCGAAACGGCCGAAACCCTGCCCCTGCCACTGCCACTGCGAGAAACCCAAGGAAGAATACTGCGATCACGAAGAGCCCGACCTCGATTATTGGGGCGCTTGCCGCGAAATCGGTCTGCGCTAACGTTCAACTTATCCTGCTTCAAAACTGTTGATTTGGAGAACTGCATCGCATACAGAAAGGGGGGGCCGATTCGGCCCCCCTCAGGCTGTCAAAGAATTGACAGCCTGGGAAGGCGCGTGCGCGCGCCTGTCATCTTCGGATGGGATTTAGACGTGAAAAAGGGGACTCAGCGCCCCCTTTTCACACTTTTCCCCCCGATGCTTTTTGAACACTTGCCCGAGAAAAAGCTTTTTTGACGGTCTGAGGGGGGCCGAATCGGCCCCCCTTTTTTAGTTCTCAGGCGTCAAACGCGCCTGATTTTTACTTCGCCCGAACAACAGAGCCAAAATTGTAGCCGAAACGGCCAACAACAACAGCGCGGGCAGCCACATGGAAAACATCAGATTTTGATTGAATAAATAGGCGTGATAACCTGCGTAGGACGCGTAAATCGTAAAGGCGGAGAGAATCCAGCGCTTCGGATAGCAGACGGCAAACAGCACGGAAAACACATCGGCCAGATAAAAATATCGCTCATGCATACTTGGCAGAAGCCAAGGCAATGCCACAACGAACAAAAAGGCAAACAACAGCATCGTCCGGGGCTCTAGCGAGAGTTTTTTCTCCATCCAGGCGTAAACCACCAAGAGAACAAAGCACCCCGCCAACACGACGCCGACACTACTGAGCAGCTCGGGTCCCTTTGACGGCAGGAGCGCGTAAGCCGATGGGGAGTTGAGGTTTAGATAATTGCTGTACAAGCCGACTTGGTTTGTGTAAATCGTGTAGAGCGACGAGAGGGGCTTGCCCAATAGGAGCGCCGGGACGGAGGTAACCAAATAAGTGAGGAAAAACACGGGCACGGTCTTCCACTTGATTTTTCGCGCGATGAGCAACAGAAACACAAAAGGAAAAATAAAAATGGCTTGGAGTTTAAACGAAAACGCAAGACCCAACATGATCATAACCATGACCGAACGATCTTTGAGCACATACAAAAACGCAAGCACGACAAACAACGCGTATAGCGCGTCACACTGTGCCCAAAACGCGCTGTTGAGCCAGATTGTTGGCACAACCAGCATAAGCGCCCAAGTGAGGATTTGTCGGCGACGATTCTGTCCCAATGCCGCCACTACATACAAACAGGCAAACGCGAGCAGAACATCGGCCACGACTGAGACAAATTTAATCAAAAACAGGTCGTTTACAGGGACATAGGAGATCAGCGCGAGGATATACAGATAGGGTACGTTATAGTCGCTCCCAACCCCGGCGATCGCCGAAAACCCGCCGTTTGCGCGCAGATACGCGACCCAATTGGACAAAAAAGTCTCGTAATCCATTGTGATATGGGGCAGACAAAACAGACGCAGCGCCAGGGTCAAAAACAGAAAAGCCCCGAGCAGCACAACGGTGCGCAAGGGCAAGTCTTGAAATCGTCGCCATAGCCAAGTGAGCGCTCCAGTGAACAGCAGCGCATTGAGCAACGCCAGAAAAACCATGTCGCCAAGGAAAGAGGCGCTGTCTTTGGCCATGCAGACAAAAAACAGAGAAAAACTCACAAGACCCGCACCCAAAATCATTGTACTGCGGGTAAACGCGTCGGTTGTCGATAGATCCCTGCGCCTTCCAAAGACTTTTGGCTCTTCTCCCATGCTCTCTCCTCCTGCTGATTGTAAAACAAATCCGTGCCTGCTCATAAATGATTCTTCTCTTTGTTCCGCCCCCGCCTTCGGCGGGGGCGGAACAAAGAAACAGACCACCAAGTGTTAAGCTATACTACCCTATCCTAGCCCAACCGACGGAAACTTACTCATCTTTTTCCGTATAGGGATTGACCAGTGCATGGGCGACGTCGTTGAAAATGTACTCGGCATTTTTTTCAAAGTTCCGGCAAATCTTTTTGGCTTCTGTCTCACTGCCGGCCATGATCTGCACGATTAAAATTGGCGTGTTTCTGTCTCTCAACGTAAGCTTTGCCATGGGTTCCACACCATGAAACACGATTTCCGTTTGGATACACGCCCGGCGGCGCACCCGCGCCATCACGTCACGGGCCGTCTCAGTGGCCGCGCGCCTCAGCGCTATGGGCAGCGAAGACTCCACGATTTTCATGAGATCGTAGCCTCTAGGCGACAGTGTATAGCGCTCTTCGCCGGTCTCGGCCTTCTCTTTGAGCAGTTGGCCATCTTCCAACAGTTCAGCCACACACTCCGTGTAAAGGAAATAGTCGATGTTGTCGTCGATGAGCACCATCTCACTCATGTCGTCGAACTCGACCAAGTCGATGGCGTGACTCATAACAAACAGAATGAAAATTTTCATCTGCTCTTTGTCGGCCCGAAATCCATAACGCGCCACAACATACACCTCCCGTTAAACGTCACACGGTGCTACTAGAAGTAAACGTTTTTCTAATTATACAGGATACCTTGCGATTTTGCAAAGGACGTGTTATGATGAAACGAAAAAAGTGCTTTGCTGCCTTGATTCATCGTTTGCATTTTCGCTGTGTATCTCTCCGCCAAAGAGGGAAACACACAGAGTCAGTCCGTGTGAATTGGGGTCATGCAAGACTTGTGAATACGCGCCGATGGGAGAGAACGAAACATGCCGGAGCAATTGCCCAAAGCCTATGACCCCAAAGCCGTGGAACCCCGGATCTATCAAAGCTGGCTGGATGGCGGCTACTTTCACGCCGAGGTTGACCCCAAAAAGAAACCGTACGCCATCGCCATGCCGCCGCCGAACGTAACCGGACAACTCCATTTGGGCCACGCCTTTGACAACACGATACAAGATATACTCACCCGCGTCAAACGTATGCAGGGCTATAGCGCGCTCTGGCTGCCCGGCACCGACCACGCGGGCATTGCCACGCAGATCAAGGTGGAGGAAAACCTGCGCCGTGAACAGGGCAAAACCCGTCATGACCTCGGTCGTGAGGCCTTTGTCGATCTCGTTTGGGAGTGGAAGCGCAAGTTTGGCGGTCGAATCATTGAGCAGCTCAAGACCTTAGGCTCCTCCTGCGACTGGTCAAGGGAGCGCTTCACGATGGATGAAGGTTGCTGCCGCGCGGTCCGCGAAGTGTTTGTGCGTCTGTATGAAAAAGACCTTATTTATAAGGGCACACGCATCATCAACTGGTGCCCCCACTGCGTCACCGCCCTGTCCGACGCCGAAGTGGAATACAACGAGCAGCCCGGCCACCTCTGGCACATCCGCTATCCGCTCAAAGATGGCGACGGGGCCGTTGTGGTCGCCACCACCCGTCCCGAAACTATGCTGGGGGACACGGCCGTTGCTGTGAACCCGACGGATGAGCGCGTGAATCACTTGATCGGGAAAACCTGTGTCCTGCCGCTTATGGACAAGGAAATTCCGATTGTTGCCGACGAATACGTCGACCCGGCATTCGGCACCGGTTGCGTGAAGATTACCCCCTGCCACGATCCAAACGACTTTGAAATCGGGCATCGTCACAACTTAGACTTCATCAAAATCTTTGACGACACCGCCCATGTCAACGAAAACGGCGGACGTTACCAAGGTCTTTCACGCGAAGACGCGCGCCGCGCTGTTTTGCGCGACCTCGAAGCGGGCGGGTTCCTTGTGGATACCCGCGACCACCAGCACAATGTCGGGCAGTGCTACCGCTGCGGCGTGCTGGTCGAACCCATCATCTCCTCACAGTGGTTTGTAAAAATGGCGCCGCTGGCTAAGCCCGCCATCGAGGTGGTGGGGGACGGTCGGATGCGTTTTGTGCCCGAGCGTTTTACGAAGACCTATCTCAACTGGATGGAAAACGTCCGGGATTGGTGCATTTCCCGCCAGCTCTGGTGGGGCCACCGCATTCCTGCGTTCACTTGCGCCGACTGCTCTCATGTCACCGTCGCACGCACCGACCCTGAGACCTGTGAGAAGTGCGGCAGCGCGCACCTCACCCAAGAGTCGGACGTGTTGGACACCTGGTTTTCTTCGGCGCTCTGGCCGTTTTCGACACTCGGCTGGCCGGACGAAACCCCAGAACTGAAATACTTCTACCCGACCAATGTCATCACGCCGGGCTATGAGATCATCTTCTTCTGGGTCGCGCGCATGATTTTTTCGGGTCTGGAGCATATGGGTGACGTCCCGTTCCGCACCGCCTATATTCACGGCATCATCCGCGACGATCAGGGCCGCAAGATGTCCAAATCTCTTGGCAACGGCGTCGACCCTGTGGACATCATTGAGGCTTACGGCGCCGATGCGCTGCGCTTTACGATTGTCACGGGCACAAGCCCGGGTAACGATCAGCGCTTCTACCGCGAGCGCTGCGAGTCCATGCGCAATTTCTGCAACAAGCTTTGGAACGCGTCCCGTTTTGTGCTGATGAATTTGGAAACCGCCAGTTGGGATTTGCCGGACGAGCTCGAACTCGAGGACAAGTGGATTCTTTCGAAGTTCAACCGCCTCGTTGCCCAAGTCACCCAACTCATCGATAGCTATGACCTCGGCGTCGCGGCGCAAAAGATGTACGACTTCCTCTGGGATGACTACTGCGACTGGTATATCGAGTGGGTCAAGCCCCGTCTGCTTGGCGAAAAAGGGCCGTCGCGCATGACCTGCGAACAGGTGCTCACGCGCGTGCTCATGGGCATCGTCAAACTGCTCCACCCCTACATGCCGTTCATCACCGAAGAAATCTGGCAAGCCCTGCCTCACGAAGGCCCCTCGATTATGGTGGACAGTTGGCCCGAGCCGGATGAACGTCTGAACTTCGCCCAAGAAGAAAAAGAGATGGAGAGCGTCATGGAGGCCATCCGCGCGTTGCGCGCCCGCCGCGCCGAGCTCAAAGTGCCGCCGGCCAAAAAGGCCCCGGTCACGATTGTGACGCCGTTCAAAGAGACATTTATGGCGACGAAGCCCGCCTTCATGAAGCTGGCCGCCTGCTCCGACGTCGTCCTGCTGGATACTGCTCCGGAAGACACGCAGGGACTTGTCTCCATCGTCACGCCGAGCGCGACTCTCTTCCTGCCGCTCAAAGAGCTTGTGGACATGGAAGCCGAACGCCTTCGCCTGGGCAAGGAGAAACAGACAGCGCTTGAAAAACGCGCGGTCTTGGTCAAAAAGCTTGAAAACCCCGCGTTTGTCTCCAAAGCACCGGAAAAAGTTGTTGCTGAGGAAAAGGCAAAGCTCCAGTCTTTGGATACGTTGCTTGAGAATCTGGAAGCCCGCCTCAAAGACTTTGTCTAAGCATATCTAGCCCACATTTCGAGGGTGTCGTAACGATTACTTTTGCGGCACCCTTTTTGCTGCCCATAGATTGCTCGCCCGGAGGAAACACCGATGAACTATACGGAGGCTCTCAACTATCTTCATGGGGTATTGCGTTTTGGCTCAAAACCCGGCCTTGCGCGCATCCAAACTCTGCTCGACGCGATGGGCCACCCGGAGCGTAAGCTTCGCTTTGTCCACATCGCCGGCACCAGCGGCAAGGGTTCCACCGCCGCGATGACCGCCGCGATGCTCACGGCGGCGGGTTACAAAACCGGACTATTCGTCTCCCCCTACGTGGAAGACTTTTTGGAGCGCGCGCAGATCGACGGGCACTTTCTCTCCACCGAAGAGTGGGCCGAGGGCCTTACCGAAATACGGCAAACGGTTGAGACACTGGTTTCCCAGGGTCACCCCCACCCCACCGAATTTGAACTCATCACGGCGCTTTCCTTTCGGTTTTTTGCGCGCCACCGCTGCGACATCGTCGTGTTGGAAGTCGGACTCGGTGGCCGCTTCGACGCCACAAACGTGATCTCCGCTCCCCTTGTTGCGGCCATCACGCCGATATCTCAGGATCACACACAGTATCTGGGCCACACGCTTTCCGAGATTGCGTTTGAAAAGTGCGGCATCTTGAAGTCCGGCAGCGAGGTGGTCATCGGTTTGCCCCAGGCGTATGAGGCGATGGAGACAATTCACGAGCGGGCTGTAGCGCTGGGGCTTTCGCCACTGTGGCCAGACCAGGACGA
>CAYWWF010000055.1:6472-8082 GCA_964461745.1 uncultured Oscillospiraceae bacterium
ACCGGCGGCTGATTGCGATTCTCGGCATGTGCTCAGACAAAGACCACACGCATTGCGTGCCGCTTTTGGCCTGTCGCTGCAATGTCGTGATCACGACAAGCTTTCCCGGGGGCCGGGCGGCCTCTCCGGAGATGCTTGCGGAACTCAGTCGACCACATTGTCATGAGGTCTTTACCTGTTCCGACATACAGGAGGCCGTGAACTTGGGGCTTACGCACTGCCATCCGGGGGACCTGCTTCTGATTTGCGGCTCTCTTTATCTGATCGGGGACGCCAAACGCGCGCTTTTGTCCCTGATGACAAGCAGATCGGACAAACAATAAATTTCTCGGGCGTTTCCAACAGATTATGACAGTACGAACAGCATATAATGCGCTTTGTTGGTATGAAAACCAGCAAAGCGCATTATATATGATATTATGAAAAAAGCTTAGTTTACAAAAAACACAGTGGGAGAAGGAGGTCTCTGATGAAGATCGGCATTAAACAGGATGGCAAGCAAATCACCTTGTCACTGCATGGAGAACTGGATCACCACGCGGCGCGGGGACTCATGAAGGAAATCGCCGACATGGTAGACACACGTCTGCCGATGCACTGCGTCATTGATATGGCCGGGGTAGACTTCATGGACAGCTCGGGTATTGCCGTCATTCTCGGTGCGTTTCGCCGTATGCGTGAACTCGGCGGAGCACTAACCGTAATCAATGTATCCAAACAGGCCGCTCGTGTCTTTATGGCTGCGGGCATCAACAAGCTGGTCCCGATGGAGTACCAGTGCGCTCCGGGGGCCTAATAAGACACCATGCAACAACAGAGAAAGGGAGATACATACATGGTCACAAATGAAATGAGGGTGCAGTTTCCAAGCAAATCCGTAAATGAGGCTTTGGCCCGCACAATCATTGCCTGTTTTGCCGCTCAACTGGATCCTACCTTGGATGAATTGGGGGACATCAAAACCGCCGTGAGTGAAGCCGTCACCAACTGCATCGTTCACGCCTACCCCGAAGAAATCGGCGTCATCTATCTGCGGGCCAAAATCACCGGGGATGTGTTGGAGATCTGCGTTCGCGACCGTGGCCGCGGCATCTTCGATGTCGCGCAAGCCCGGAAACCCATGTACACGACCGGCGGCGAAGAGCGCTCTGGCATGGGCTTTACGATCATGGAGAGCTTTATGGATACGCTGAAAGTGCGCTCCCGGCCAACAAAAGGCACCATGGTTACGATGACCCGGCGCATTCACGCCAAAACCCGTGGGAGGGTAGCGATTTGAACGCTGTCTCTGACACCGTCCGTCTGATTCAGGACGCACAGGCCGGCGACGCCGCGGCTTACGAACAGCTTGTACTCGAAAACTCTGGATTGATCTGGAGCATTGTGCGGCGGTTTTTCGGACGTGGCGTGGATTCGGATGACCTCTATCAACTGGGCTGCATGGGACTCCTCAAAGCTGTACAGGGCTTTGAGACGAGTTTCGGCACGCAGTTTTCCACCTATGCCGTGCCGAAGATCGCCGGAGAGATCCGAAGGTATTTGCGGGATGACGGCCCGGTCAAAGTCAGCCGAGGCATCAAAGAAAAGGCCATGCAGGTGCGCCGTGTGCG
>CAYWWF010000055.1:8182-10830 GCA_964461745.1 uncultured Oscillospiraceae bacterium
TAACGATTGACAGAGATTGCTTTCGTTTCCTGCTTCGGGAAACCGTCAGCATGTACATCGTTATGATTGGAAGGATGAACCGTGAAACAGAAAATCTTCGCGCGACTCCTAGCTCTTTTGTGTGTTCTCTCCATGGTCACGGTATTTTTAACCGCGCCCTCTGTTTCGCCCACGCAAGCAGATGCCACAGGCGTGAGTTTGAGCACCCGAGGCGCCGTGCAAAACGCATCCACACACAAGGCTGCGCAGGTAACACGCAAGGTAAGCAACATAGCAAGTTATATGAGCTCCATGAAGGAACTCGTCGCCTATTACAAAAACTTAGGTCTCCGGTATGAGGCTGTCTTCCGTGACGAGGAGAAAGTCTCCATGGAAGCCGCCGCTGCCCCTTCCGCGGCCTCCGGATCCAATGGCGCGATGCCTACCCCCGCGCCCGCCATGGACATGGCGATGGCGGACAGCGGTGGCGGTGAGAACGGCTTTTCTACCACCAACACGCAAGTGGAGCGTGTCGATGAAGGTGACATCGTCAAAACCGACGGCAAGACCATTTTTGTCGCCCGCGGCCCGCAGATAGAGCTTGTAAGTGCTCAGGGCTCAAATATGAAGCGCCTGTCCACCATCAAGTTGGAGACCACAAACGCCTATGTACAGGAGATGTACATTACAGGCCAAAAACTCATCGTCGTGTCTTCCTATTGGGTGCAGCCCGAAACAAACGGTACCGCCCCCAGCTATGAGGGCAAAAGCATGTACGCCATCTGGCGTCCCTCGAAGACCTTTACGCAATATCTCGTCTACGACGTGGCCGACGTAAGCGCGCCCGAGCTCCAGCGCAGCTTTGAGATCGAAGGCAGCCCTCTGAGCACGCGCGTGATCGGCAGCGTCCTATACTTCATGACCAACCAATACCTCCAGCCCCTCTATTCCGATTCACCTAAGCCTGAGGAGATTTTGCCGCAAGTCAGGGATTCCGAAGTGTCTGACGAACTCACTTGCGTTCCTGTCACGGACATCGCCTACTTCCCCGGCGACCAGAACCAAAACTATTTGATCGTTGGTGCGTTTGACGTAAGCGCAAGCGACCCGGTAGACTATCAGACGTTCATCGGCGCGGGTCAGACGGTCTATATGAATGAACAGTCCCTGTTCTGCGCAAACCCCGAGTGGAAAGAAAACGGCACCGTAACGAACATTTTCCGCTTTGCCATCGACGGCACCGCGATCGCGCTCGTCGCCTCGGGCACTGTCACCGGCGCGCCGATCAACCAATACTGCATGGATGAATACAACGGCGTCTTTCGCATTGCGACCAACGACTGGAACACACGCACAAGCTATGTAACAACACTCGATGAGGACCTGAAAGTACTCGGGCGCTCTTCGGGTCTGGCACCGGGCGAAAATCTCCAGTCCGTTCGTTTTACCGGAGACACCGCCTATGTGGTCACGTTCCAGAACACAGATCCGCTGTTTGTGCTGGATCTCAGCAATCCGCGTGACATCAAAGTGCTGGGCGAACTCAAAATTCCGGGCTTTTCTCAGTATTTACACCCGATTGGAAACGGTCTCGTCGTAGGCTTTGGTCGTCACACCAATGAACTTTTCGTCAAGCTGGACGACGGCACCATGCAGTCGGTTGGTTTCCGTGATGCGGGCCTGAAGGTCTCCCTGTTCGACGTCAGCGATCCGAAGAACCCGCTTGAAATCGACAAATTGTTGCTCGGTAACGCCAGCTACTCCCCCGCCTTTGACAACCCCCGCGCGTTCATGGTGGATCGCGGTAAATCGCAGTTTGCCTTCCCTGTCTCGTCCTACGCTTGGGATACGACTTTGGGCAACAATGACTTGGGGAACTTCACCGGCGCGATCGTCGTCGGCGTAGCAAACCGCAAACTGGAACTGCGTGCGAAACTCAAATTGCCGACGGACAACGAAAAATATTACGACATTTACAGCACTCGTGTGCAATACATCGGCGACACCTGTTATTTGGCCGGATCTGAGGGCATTGTGTCTTTTGATTACTCTACCTTTGCGAAAAACGGCTCCCTCAGTTTCCCGCAAATCCAGTACGGCAACCACGGTGTAATGCCGATGGTAGAATAGACAGCTTGAGTTTAAACTAAGCACAAGTTGTTTGTCTCACACTTGGACAATTTCCATCCCTCTCTTCCCTTTCTTATACAAATCTCCATCCCCTCTCTATTGTGCCAATGACAAAAGCCTGCCGGGGCGCTTATGCGCTCGGCAGGCTTTTGTCTCAGACTGTCAAAGAATCGATACGCTGGATTCTTTGACAAATTTGGCTCCGGCCTGCGGGCCGGACTCATCAATTTTCTGAGATGAATCGATGAGTGATGGAGTTTTCGTGACGCACATTGTTTGGTTTAAGTAAAATATCAATCTTTATATATGCCATGATTTGTCACATATATTTCTTCAAACACGAAAAACAATAAGAGAAAAAGGAGTTTACCATGGAGACAAATAATTTCGTAAACGGAGCCGGTATTCCTTTGGGTTTCGGGATGGCGCTTGCGCAAAATGAGAAAGCGATGGAGCATTTTGCCCACCTCTCCAATGCGGAAAAACAAAACGTCATCGATGGCACGCACAGCATTCAGTCCAAAAGTCAAATGCGCGCG
>CAYWWF010000056.1:0-10601 GCA_964461745.1 uncultured Oscillospiraceae bacterium
AAAACTCTGCGAGGCTTTTTTGACAGTCTGGTCTATTCTCTCATTTCCCCTCGCCTCCTGCGGGGGGAAATTTTTTGATCCGAATTACGTCCGATCCGACGGGCCGGTGTTCTCGGGCCCACGGCCTTGGCCTTGCTGGGGTCGTGAATTCCGGCCACGCCGCCAGGGCGGACGGTCGCCACGGGGCTTGCCTTCACCGGACGGGGACGCCGCGTCTCTGGGTGCCGCGGGTCTTGGCCTGGCGTCGTTTGTCCGGGGTGTGTCGCCGGGCGCGCTTGCGCGCGGGGGGCGGGATTTGTTCCCGGCTTCCGCGCGTCTGTCGGCCCCATCCCTCTGGGCGTTTCCGCCCGGACGCGGCGCGTTTGGTTTGGGTCGCGGCCCAAAGCGACGGTTTTGGTCGGCGGGGGCATCGGACGCCGGGGCCCCTGTACGGGCCGGGGCTGTGTCGCCGTTTGTTGGGCGCGGGGGACGATTGGGGCGACCGCCCGCGTCGCGGGGGCCGCGCGGAGCCGGACGAGGATTTTGTGCCAGAGCACCCGCGGCGTTTCGCGCGCCGGGGGCTTGTCCATTGTTGGATCTAGCTGTGGTGCCGCCATTGCCTTTTCCGCCGGATTCAGTGGATTTCATACGGGGCTGACTCTCCCCATCGGCGTTGTCTCGCCGGTTTCTGGGCCCTCGGCCACGTCCGCCGCGCCCCTGCGCGTCCTCAGCGGCGTCCGAACGGCCACCCCGCTGTTGACGCGGAGTGGTTGACCCGTTTTCTTCGTCCATAGCGTTTTCAGACTTGGCGTGGGCAAAAGAAAGCGACTTGCCCCAGGGCTGCTCTGCCGGTTTCGGGGCCGCGGCACGCATGAGTTCCTCTTCCTCCGGGGTGCGGCAACCCGGACAGTGACCGCCGCCGCAGGCGCTGCCCGCCGCGCTGCCACGGTGTTTGCGGTGGGCGCAGCAGTCGGTCTGGGCAAAAACTTTCAGTGCTTCGGGCGCGTCGTCGAGCCGCACCTTCACGCGCGCGCGCAACAAGTTTACATCGACGACCACGCCGGGGCCCTCGGGCGTTTCCACGCGCGACTCGGGTTTCGGCGCGCGGCGCAGGAGGTCTTCGTAGGCCTCCTGTTCATATTTCAGGCAGCACATAAGCCGCCCACAGGTGCCGGAAATTTTGATTGGGTTGAGCGAAAGACTCTGTTCCTTGGCCATCTTGATGGACACGGGCTGAAATTCATCCAAAAAGGTCGCACAGCAGAACGGCTTGCCGCAGATGCCGATGCCGCCGAGCATTTTGGCTTCATCGCGCACACCGATCTGCCGCAGTTCAATGCGTGTCCGAAAGACTGAGGCCAAGTCCTTTACGAGCTCACGGAAATCCACACGGCCGTCGGCGGTGAAGTAAAAGATAATTTTCGCGCCGTCAAAGGTGTATTCCACGTCGACGAGCTTCATCTCGAGCCGATGGTCGAGGATTTTTTTCACGCAGATATCAAAGGCCTTTTTTTCTTTTTCCTCGTTTTGCTGCAGCGTCCTTTCGTCCTCTTCGGTTGCCAAACGCAACACGGGGCGCAGAGGGGGGACAACCTTTTCCTCTTCCACCTCGTGCGGGCCCTGCATACATTCGCCGTACTCGACGCCGCGCGCGGTCTCCACAATGACAGACGCGCCCGAAGGTATAGACAGCGCGCCGGGATCAAAGTAGTAGACTTTGCCGACCTTTTTAAATCTGACGGATATCACTGTGGTCAAAAGGAGTCCTCCCATACTTTGGACGTTCAAATCTTTGTTTTGCTTTCCCCCGCCTTCGGTGGAGAGGAAAAGCTTAAAACGCTCCCGTCAGCTCCGCGGCCAAAGCGCCGCAGAGGTGGCCGACGGAAACATTGCCTTTCAGTTCTTGTCGCATTGTCTCCAATTCGTCTATTATATGCCCGATTTTGCGCAAGGTCAAGGTTTCAGTGGGTCTTAGGGCTTGTCCGCCAGAAGTTTCCACCTTATCAGACGGCCTGTCCGACGTCGCGGTAGACGTGCCGAAGTAACGCGCATAGAGTTTCGCCGACAGCGCATAAAGCAATAGATCAAACTCTTCCCGTTTCATTTTCTCCAGAGAGACACAAGCCGATACCATCTCCCAATCCTGTCCGCTTTCGATGGCGGAAACCAGACGGTTCAGCGCTGGACTCTCCTGAAGCGGCGGCTCTTCCCGCCGCAGCCTCTGCTCGAGACAGCGTGAGCGCACCGTAGGCAGCAAGGCGTAAGCCGTGTCGCAGAGCAGCAGAAACACGGCCTCCCCGGGCGGGCTCTCCAGCACTTGCAACAGCGCGTTTTGCGCGTGGCGGTTCATGGTCTGCGCCTCGGGAATCACAACGACGTGACAAGGGCCCTCACCGGGCATCTTCCGCAACGCCGCGCGCGCTTTACGAATGGGCTCAACGGTGAGCGTCGCGCCCGTTGGCTCCACAGTGATCACATCCGGATGCGCGCCGGAGAGCGCTTTTCCGCAGGCACGGCAGGACAAACAGGGGCGCGTGTGCGCCTCGCCCTGCTCGCAGAGAAAGCCCGCGGCCAAACGGCGCGCCTCTTGCGCGCGCGTGTCCGGTGAGCCGCCGGAGACAATCCGGGACAGTCGGAGACTAGTATCGGTTGAATTGTTCGACATTGAGGACGAAGACCGTAGCGCCACCGACCGTCACTTCCACGGGCATGGCCGAGTAGAAACCAAGGCCGAGCTCCGAAGAAGTCGGGATGATCTGGCGGCGGCTGTTGGAGTGTTTCCCGATGATCTCAAGCGCGCCGTCGAGCTTTTCGTCGGGCACGCCGATGAGTACGGTCACGTTGCCAACCATCAAAAAGCCGCCGGTGGTGGCTAGTTTCGTCACCGGAAAACCGCCTTGGGTGAGCTTTTGAATGACGAGATGGGCGTCGTCGTGGTTGATGATGGCCAAAATGAGTTTCATGGCAGGGTGCCTCCTTTGGAACGTTCGGGGTCGTTGGGGGCGCTGAATATTGGATTCCAGTTCGTTTCGGGTGACAGTGCTTGCGTGCTTTACAACAACACCTGCATTGGGGTCTCCGGCTCGTAGCCCCGCTGAAGCAGCGCGTCGACATGAACCTGCTCCATGCGTTCCCCGCGCGCCACAAGCGGCACACCGGGAGGGTAGGGGGTGATCAGTCCGGCGGAAATCTGTCCGGCGGACTCGGAAAGCGGTATGGTACGCGTCTCGGCGTAGAGCGCTTGCTGTGGGGATACGGCCTGCCGCGGCGTGGGAAACGGCGGCGTCGCCCGCACCTTAGGCGGGGGGCGGGGAATGAGCCGACGGGCAAACAGCGATTCCAAGGCGGAATCCAGCCGGTCGATGTCGGCCTCGGTGTCCGCGCAAGTCAGCAAAAAGACAATGTTGCGCGGGTCGGCCATTTCGCAAACCACCCCAAACTCGTCTTCCAACCGGAGCGCGTCGGACGCGCCCGCGCCGGTATAGACGCAGAGACGGGTCGGATCCAGGGCAAAGGACGGAAAGTCCTCTTCTTTCAGTATATGCGAGTAAGTGCTTCGAATCTCTGCCACACGGGCCGCAACGCGCGCATATTCCATCGAACCGTCGGTTTCCAGGTAGGCCCGGGCGGCGTCCATCGAGCTGAGCACCGCGTAAGACGGGGACGCCGAGCCGAAGAGAGAGGAAAACGCGCGCGCGCGTTTGGACGGCGGCGCGTGCGGATACAAGAGCAAAAAAGCCGCCTGGCCCAAGGCGGGCAGGGTTTTGTGGGCCGAAAAAACGGCGGCGGTGGGCGGCGTGTCCCAGACTTGGCCAAGCCAAGGCAGGTGCGCGCCGTGGGCCGCGTCGACAAGCAGCGGGCGGTTGTAGTCTCGGCAGAGGCGGGAGAGCGCGGAGATGTCTTGCCGAACGCCGTAATATGTGGGGTCGGTGACAAAGACAAAGGCCGCTTCAGGGTGTTTCTCCAAGGCCGCCATGAGAACGGCGGGCGGTAACGGCGCGTGGATGCCGAAGGGCTCCAAAGTGGGCGCGTGCATCCAAATGGGACGCAGTCCGCAGAGCGCCACGGCGTTGTGGACGCTGCGGTGGGCGTTGCGGTCGAGCAGGACGGTGTCCCCGGGGCGGGCAAAAGCGGAAAACAGCGTCAGTACACCCTGGGTCGCGCCGCCGGTTAGAAACAAGCAGTCGCGCGCGCGGTAGGCCTGCGCGTAAAGCGCCTCGGCTTCGGCGATGGGGTTTGGCTGGAGGGCTTCCGGGCCGGGGGGGGCGTAGAGGTCGCCGGTATCGGACAGTTCCGTCACGTCGACAGACATGACGGTCTCCCAACCCGGGAGGAGAGCGCGGCCCTTGTGACCAGGCATATGAAAGCGGGCCATGCGGCGGTTACCACGCGCCGTCAGCACGCTCATCAGTGGGGTAGGGGGGGCGGCATTCAGATCACCCTCTGGAAGGGTCGGATCCAAAGCCAGTCCGCCGCCCCGGTTGTCCGCACACGCCGAGAGCCTCCACTCCGGCGCGACGGGGTCGGCCTCCATGTTGTTTTTTTTATCTTCTAACATAGTGTTGAATAACCTTTTGTGAACCGCCGCATCCTTGCGTGAGTCTCGGATGGGCGAAAAATACCGTGTCTACCAAACCGTTTCCTCAAACATACCGTTTCGGCAAACGCGCGGCACCCAGAGGCGAGACATCGAGCCAGACGCGCTGGCCGGGGCCAAACGAACAGTCGGTCAGATCCACGAGTGTATAGGTGTAATCCGGTTCGTCGAGCACAGGAAGACGCTGATCCTCCGCTCGCACGAAAAGCTTGCGCGGGCGCAGACGAAACTTCCGCCGTTCGGCCAGCGAGTCCCGGCGACCGAAACCGTCAGCCCAACCGACGGGCACCACGCCGACACGCATCGGGCGGCGGGCTTTATGGGCGTGGGCAAATCCATACGAAGCACCTTTGTGCAACCAATGAACTTCACTGATCACACTCTCGACAAAGCCGACCTTTTGCAGACCGGTTTTGCCCGGCAGCCGTCCACTCGGAGAGAGGCTCACGAAGACCGCGTCCATCTTGGCCACGTCGTGGCGAAACAGCACGGCGGAATCCGCCGCGTGGATCAAACCCGTTTCAAGTCCGGTACTGCGCATGCGCGTGAGCACCGCTTTGAAGTTCTCGAGCTGGGTGACCAGGGCCTTCTTGCGCGAAAAGGGTAGCAACCGGGTGTAAACACCCGAGACGCCGAGGCCCCGACAATATTGATATACGGCATTGATTTTGTCAAATTCCTGGGGGTAAAAGCCGTGGCCGCTGCCGGTGTCGAGTAAAATCTCGGCGACGGCGACAGTTTTCTGGCGTTCGGCGAGGCCCGAAAGAGCTTGGGCGGTTTCACTCGTCGAGACGGTGGCCACAAGGCTGCCCTCGAGGATCATTTGGATCTGCTGCGGGTCGGTTGTGGCTTGCAGGACTAAAATTTCCACATCGGTAAAACCCTGCCGCCGTAAGAGCAAACCATCTTGTGGGCTGTCCACGGCAAAGCGGGTGATGCCCTCAGCGCGCATGAGCGCGGCCATTTCCAAAAAGCCCAAACCAAACGCGTCAGCCGAAAGGACACCGATGAGCGTGGCGCCTTTCGCGCGTTCGCGGGTCAGAGCCAGATTGTGCCGAATTTTTTGCTTTTCCACCACAAGTGCTGTCAAGGTGGCGGCCTCCCATCCCAAGGCGAGAGCCTCTATCTTCTGTTTTTACTCCCCGATGATTTTCACCAACGCGCGTTTGGGGCGACCGCCGTCAAATTCGCCGTAGAAAATCTGCTCCCAGGTGCCAAAGTCCAGACGGCCCCCAGTGATGGCCACGACAACTTCCCGACCCATGACTTGGCGCTTCAAGTGGGCATCGGCGTTGTTTTCAAACCCGTTGTGCGCGTATTGATCATAGGGCTTTTCGGGCGCCAAGTTTTCGAGCCAGCTTTCAAAGTCCGAAAACAGACCAAGCTCATCGTCGTTGATGAAAACCGAGGCGGTGATGTTCATAGCGTTTACGAGCACAAGGCCTTCCTGCACCCCTGACTCGTCGATACACTCACGTACCTGTGGGGTGATGTTGACAAAGGCGCGGCGCGACGGGACATTGAAATGGAGTTCCTTGCGGTAGGATTTCATATTCGCCCCTTCTTTCGAAAACGCGGGTGTAGGACTTTTCCGCATTTTATCACAAATGTGAAAGCTCTACAACCATGAATTCTTGATTTCCCCAAAGCAAACGTAGGAAAGGGACTCGTAGGGAGCGACGCTCTCTACAGGACAAAACAACCGTCCCCCAGGTCAAACCCGGCAGGGTGTCCCTCCATCGCCCGGAAAATGTCTTGCCAAAATGAAACAAAATGAGTATACTATAAAACTGGGTATACTATGGAAGAAAAGTTCCAACTCTGAGCGATCTTCGCGCTTAGGGCGGACTTTGTTTTTTCGCGGCGTTTGAGCGCTGACATTTTTACAGTTTGGAACGAATTTATGTCGCAGGAAGAAAAGAGTCAGCATGTAGGCATACGCGACATGACCCAGGGGTCGCCGTCACGGCACATCCTCATCTTTGCGTTGCCGCTGCTTGCGGGCAATGTGCTGCAACAACTGTATACGATGGTGGACGCCATTGTCGTGGGACAGGCGAACGGAGCCAATGGCCTGGCTGGGGTCAGTACCTCCTCGCCTGTTGTTTTGTTGCTCACTTCTTTTTTTGTAGGCGTCGGCTTGGCCGCGAGCGTGCTGCTCTCCCAGTTTTATGGCAAGGGCGATATGGACTCGCTGCGGCGGCTCACGGACTCGATTTACGCAATTTTGCTGCCGATGATCGCGGTGCTCTCTGTCGGCGGTATTTTACTGGCCGGGCCGCTGTTGCGCCTGACCGGTGTCCCGCCCGGACCAGCCTATGACATGGCTTACATGTACATGGCGGTCATCATGGGGGGACTTCTGAGTTCGTTTGGCTTTAACCTAAACGCTGGTATTTTGCAGGGGCTCGGCAACTCCATCACCCCGTTTATCTTCCTGTGCATCTCCTGTGCGATCAACATTGCGCTCGACGTCGTTTTCGTCTTGGTTTTGGGCTGGGGTGTTACGGGCGCGGCTGTGGCTACGGTGTTCGCGCAGTTTGTCTCCTGGGTGCTCGGCATCTTCTATATCAACCGCAAGTATACGTTCATGCATTTGAGCGTGTTTAAATTCAAAGTGGATGGAAAGCTTTTGAAACGAGCTGTCGGCATGGGTTTGCCCTCGGGCATCAACCAATCGTTGTTTGCCGCGGGCAGCTTAATCATGCAGGTGCTTGTAAACTACTCCAACGATGTGCCCTTCATCGCGGGTTATGGCGCGGCCATTCGCATTGACGCGTTTGCGTTTCTGCCGATCCAAAGCATCTGTACGGCGGTGACCACCTTCGTCGGACAAAACATCGGTGCCTCACGCATCTCGCGTGTGCGCACCGGTTTGCGTACAGGCATTCTGCTGTCCTGCATCACAACAGGTGTGGTTTGCCTCCTGGTATTGCCGTTTCCGACGTTCATCATCAGCCTGATCTCCTCCGACGCCAGCGTATTGGCGCCCGGCGCACTTTACATTCGTCAGGTGTTCCCGTTCTATTGGTTGCTCTCGTTGCTCTATGTATTTGGTGCGGTGCTGCGCGGCGCGGGGCAAAACGTGGTGCCGATGGTGGCCACATTGATTTCCCTCTGGGTGGTCAGAATCCCGGTTGCCTATTTGATTCAGACGCAATTTGGGTACGATTACATTTACTACTCCAACGCCGTGGCCTGGTTGATCGGGCTTGTCATCGTCGGGCTGTACTATTTCACGGGACGATGGACGAAAAAGCATTTGATAGAGCCGGAGGCGTCGTTGGTTTAGGATTTATCTGGCTTTTCCGGATCGTTTTTTCAGGGTGTCGATACAGTCCATCGGCACCCTGATTCTTTCATTCGATTGGAAAATGGGTACGTCGCCGTGGAGTCGCGCGGAGCGACGAGGGCGTCGCCCCTTACAGGTCTATACAATTGCGCTTTCCTGTGATAGGATAGGGGCGCGACGCAAATCATAATACGAAACACTGATAGAAATGGCGACAAGAAAGCGCCGGATTTTTTCGACTGCCCGTGCGTAAAAAATCGGCAATACTTTGTGTACTCGCGATTTTTTAGGTGCGGGCAGAGGGAAAAAAGACAAGTTTACTATCGTTATTACTATCAGTGTTTTGTATAAGTCCACGCGCCATAGGTCGGCCACAATTGGTGGCCAAATGGAGGGATCCCACATGACGGCCGAAATCATTTCCGTGGGCACGGAGCTCTTACTCGGACAAGTCCTCAACACCGACGCGCGAGACATCGCGCGCTCTCTCTGTGAGCTCGGCGTCTCGGTTTTTCATCAAACGGTTGTCGGGGACAACCCCGCACGACTGCGCGCGGTTTTGGAGCTCGCGAAAACCCGCGCCGACATCATCATCACAACCGGCGGTCTCGGCCCGACCTACGACGATCTCACGCGTGAGACCGTTTGTGAGACTTTCGGCGTGAAACTTGTGCGCCATGAGCCCACTTGGGCAAAAATTCAGGCCTATTTCCGTGACATCGGGCGTCCGTTGACGCAAAACAACGAGCGTCAGGCCTTGCTGCCCGAAAACGCGACAATTTTTGAAAACGATTGGGGTACAGCGCCCGGCTGCGGCTTTGTTGCCGACGGCACGCATGTACTGATGTTGCCAGGCCCGCCGCGCGAGTGTGTCGCGATGCTCACACACTGCGCCGTGCCGTATTTGCAGGCGCTGTCTAAGGAGGCGCTTGTTTCGCGTTCGGTGCGGATCTTCGGCGTCGGCGAATCTTACGTGGAAGATCGCATCAAATCGCTTGTCGAGCATGAAACAAACCCAACTGTGGCACCCTATGCACATGGCGGTGAGGTTTATTTGCGTGTGACTGCAAAAGCGCCCGATGCCGAAACGGCCCGCGCGATGACCGAACCTATGGTTCAGAAGCTACAGGACATTCTTGGCGATGTGGTCTACGGTGTGGATGTCGACAGTCTGGAGTCCTGCGTTGTCCGTCTGCTGACGCAGTGCCAAAAGAAGCTCGCCGTGGCCGAGTCCTGTACCGGCGGACTCATTACCAAACGGATCACCGACTGTACCGGCGCGTCGCGCGTTTTGCTCGGCGGTGTCTGCGCATACGCCAATGAGATCAAGACCTCGGTGCTGCGTGTGCCCGCCGCGCTGATAGAACGCTTTGGCGTTGTCAGTGAAGAGGTGGCTTGTGCGCTCAGTGAGGGTGCGCTCGAGCTCTTCAACGCGGACTTCGCACTTGGCAGCACGGGTGTCGCGGGGCCGGAGCACGAGGGTGTCCCCGGCGGCACGGTGTTTTTGGCGCTCTCGGAACGCGGGAAGCCCACGCGCTGTCTCGGATTGCACCTCGGGCAGGACAGAGAACGTGTCCGCAACGCCGCCTCAGGCTATGCGCTCGATCTGCTGCGCCGACGTCTTTGCGGCTTGCCGGAGGTCATTCGGTAAGCGTGAGACGACCCCCGCGTCGTAGGGGCCGAATCTATATCGCCCGCAACGCGATATATGTCTCTTTTTTCGGTATCGCCATACAGTTTTACCGGCATTATTCGTTCTGATTTGTGGAAATTGCTTTTTTCCTGCTCTTCCCTAAAGTTTCCGCCAAAAAACCACGATAATCGGGATAACCAAGATTATCTCCCCTTCGGGATGATTCCACTCCGGTGGAAAGGGAGGCTTACGCCATGCTGAGATCGCTTTACACGGCAGGGACGGCCATGCTTGCTCAAAGCCGCCGCATGGATGTGATTACGAACAACTTGACCAACGTTGAGACGCGCGGCTTCCGCTCGGATACGCTCGTCAATCAGTCCTTCCGTGATATGCTCATCTCACGCATCAATGACCCGAGTGTCCATCAATACAGCAATGTCGGCCCGCACAATACGGGCATTCACATCGACCGGGTCTACACTTCCTTTGCGCCGGGCCCGTTGGAGCAGACAGGCCTTGCGACGGATTTTGCGCTCCCGGGTGACGGCTTCTTTGTCGTGCAGACCCAGCGCGGCGAGCGCTATACGCGCGCCGGTGAGTTCTCTGTAGACGCAAACGGCGACCTTGTGACGCCGCTCGGCGACTATGTGATGGGCCTTGCCGGTCGGATCAACGTGGGCTCAGCCAACTTTGCCGTCTCCCTCGACGGCATCGTCTCTGTCGGCGGCGTGCCGATAGACCGTCTGCGCACGGTCACCTTCGCCGACAACGGCGTGTTGCGCAAGGATCAGAACAATCTGTTCTTTAACTTCGACCCCGCCGGGGCCCCCGCTGTGAATACCTTGATGGAAGTTCGGCAGGGTTATCTTGAGGGCGCGAATGTGGATACGACAAAGGAAGTCGTGAACATGATTGAAGTCGAGCGCTCGTATGAAATTAACCAACGCATCCTGCGGATGTTGGATGAGTCTTTGGGCCGCGCGGTCAACGACATCGCGAGGACATAGAACGTTGCGTGAAAATTGAGATTTTCCCGCAAATTTGGTGAGCGGAAATTTTTCTGGGAAATGAATTTCCGGAAAACAATGGGATAACGG
>CAYWWF010000057.1:0-10468 GCA_964461745.1 uncultured Oscillospiraceae bacterium
TCTTCCGCGCGGATCATATTTTCGACAAAAATACCATATCCACGTTTGGGGTCGTTAAGAAGTACATGCGTAACCGCACCTATGAGTTTACCGTCTTGGATGATGGGACTGCCGCTCATGCCCTGTACAATGCCACCTGTGAGGCGCAACAGCTCAGGGTCGCTAATTTTGATTAAGAAGTTTCTATTCTCCGCTTCGGTGGGAGCATAAATCTTTACAATCTCAATAGCATAGGACTGAATGTCAGTGCCTTTGATGTTAGACAAGATCTCCGCCGCACCCATATGAACTTCAGAACCAAAGGCTACCGGATAGGATGTCCCACTGTTTTCTTTATCCAACTGTCCAAAAATACCACTGTTCGTATTGGCAATGACCGTGCCGATTTGTTTGTCCACATAGAAATCGCCTTTGAGTTCTCCAGGTTTGCCGACTTGACTGCGCACAATCTCTGAAATATTGGCATCCATGATGGTACCGCTGCGAATGGGTATCAGCTCCATGGATTCCGCGTCGCTGACACCATGCCCCAAAGCGCCATATTGACCGGTTTTGGGGTCGACATAGGTCATTGTGCCAATGCCCATAATGGTGTCCCGCACCCAGGCCCCAAGCTTATATTCGTCATCGATTTTTGACTTCACGGGCGTGAGTTTTACTTCTTTGCTTTCACCGGCATGTCGGACGCGCAGCGTAGCTTCTTTACCTGCCCCTGAAGCCAGCTTTTTTCGTAAGTCTTCCACTTTATAAATGGGTTTTCCATTCCACGCTTCAATGACATCGCCGGGTTCAATGCCAGCCGTTTTGGCCGGACACAATTCGCCTTCATCGGTGGTTACTTGCGTATAGCCAACAACCAAAATGCCGTCTGTTTCCATGCGGATTCCGACAGAGTTTCCTAGGGGTATGAGTTCTGCCGGCAATATATCAATCACTGCCGAAGCCGACAGTGAAATAGATGAAGTTAAAATAAGCGCGACCACGATCAAGCAAACCAGTTGCCGAACGTGCCGGCGCTTTTTCATTAGAGGCTCCACGTTATCACTCCCAAACATTCCACGTGATAGCAAATAGATTACTCCGCGCATTTGCTATCATTGGACTTGTGGCGCAGTTGCCGCCCCGATCGAGCGCCACAGCCATAAAATATGGTATAGCATTCCATAAAAACACTATACAAGGTTCATCACCCGAAGCTTAATATGACCCTGAATCCGAAGAATAATCCCGTCATATCTGTAAAATCAAGGCGATTTCTCCTTAACAGATTTTATAGTTTTAACAGCCGTTACACTATACATGCTTATCGAATTTGAATGTTGGGAGAGATACTAAATTCTTTCAAAAAAAATTACAATCATCTTTCTTCCCGGATGCCATTCATGGTATCATAAGAAAAAAGCGTGGGAGGGGAATCATGAAAGTTGCGATTGTCGGATCCCGCAAACTCGGGGATATCTGCTATCCACTTCTGATCGAAAATGTGCCCGTCGGCTGCAGCGAGATCATCAGCGGCGGTGCCGAGGGCATCGACACATTGGCCCGCCGATACGCGCAGGAGACAGGCGTCAAACTCACGGAGCTTTTGCCGGATTACGAGAAGTACGACCGCGTAGCACCGCTCGTCCGCAACGATCAGATTGTCTCACTGGCCGACTACGTGCTGATCCTCTGGGATGGCAAGTCACGCGGCAGCCTTCATGTGATCATGGCCTGCATCAAATCAAACAAACCGTTCAAACTACTGCTCGTGAAAACGGACGGCAGCGCAGATGTGTCATCGGCGTCGACCGCATAGCGTCTGGATTTAGTAAAACCCAGACCGTGCGATTCGACGCCGAACATATAACAAAGAAAACCTGAAATACTATTAATCCTGCAGTTTAAAACTGTGGAAAGTCTAATTCCACCGCCGCAGGCGGGATAAATGCAAAAGAAAACTATTGTTTCAAATTTCCAAAGCAAAAGAAAAAAGAAATACGTTTTATTTATACTGCATACCGATTTTGAGCGCTTCCAAGTTTTTGTCAAACAAAGCGTGTTTGCGTTCCGGCACGACTTTGGCCATCGCCAAAGGCAAGGTTTCCTCCGCGGCCAGTTTCGTTTCGGCCAAAACTTTGCCGACCATAACCATATTGCCAAGTCCGGTCAGCCCGCTGCTCTCAGCCAGCTCCGTTGCAGGGATGTAGTGCGCGGTGATGTCGTCCCGCGTCGTTTTCCGCTGGATCAAAGCACTGTCTATGAACAGTATGCCCCCGGACGGCACGGACGATTCAAATTTGTCGAGCGATGGCAGGTTCATGGCGACCAAAACATCGGGCCGACTGACAATCGGAGAACCGATGGGTTTGTCGCTGAGAATGACACTGCAATTGGCCGTGCCACCGCGCATCTCGGGCCCGTAAGACGGCAGCCATGAGACTTCCCTGCCCTCAATCATACCGGCATAAACCAAGAATTTGCCGGAAAACAAAATGCCCTGTCCGCCGAAACCGGCCAGCAAAATTTTCATGTTCACAATCATTTCACCCATTCTGATACACACCGCCGCCCATCGTTCGTCACAAAAAATTCGCGAACTTTGACGAGATAAAAGATGAGACAGCCGTATGTAAAGCTCAAATCCTATTCAGGTTTTTCACAGGCTCCTTTGTCGACGAACACGCCGAGCGGATAGTACGGAATTAAGTTGTCTCTCAGCCAGTCCAGCGATTCCAAAGGAGAAAGACCCCAGTTGGTCGGGCAGGTAGAGAGCAGCTCGATAAAGGTAAAGCCTCGTTTTTCCTTCTGATACGTAAAGGCCTTCAGGATGGCCTTTTTGGCTTTAAGGACATTTTTCACGGAATCCACGGATACACGTTCCGCGTAGTATACGCCATCAATCTGCGACATAATTTCACACATGCGAAGCGGGAAACCCGCGCTCTTTACGTCACGCCCATAGGGCGACGTCTGTGTGATTTGTTCCGGCAAGGTCGTGGGGGCCATCTGGCCGCCCGTCATACCGTAGATCGCGTTGTTGACGAAGATCACCGTGATGTTCTCTCCGCGCGCCGCCGAGTGAATGGATTCGGCTGTACCGATGGCGGCCAGGTCGCCATCGCCTTGGTAGGTAAAAACGATGTTATCCGGGCGGGCGCGCTTGAGACCCGTCGCCACGGCGGGCGCGCGGCCATGCGGGGCTTGAATCATATCGCAAGAGAAATAGTCATACGCCATCACCGAGCAACCCACGGGCGCGACACCAATGGTGTCGCCGCCAACTTCGAGGGTGTCAAGCGCCTCGGCGATGAGCCGGTGGATGATACCGTGCGTACAGCCCGGGCAGTAATGCATCGGCGCTTCGGTTAAATTTTTCGGTTTTTCAAATACAATGGCCATCAGTGGGCACCTCCCTCGGCGGCGGCCTTGATAGAGGCCACGATTTCTTCGGGCGTGGGCACCATACCGCCTGTGCGAGAGCACAGGGACACAGGGCGGCGCGCGGCAGTCGCGAGCCTTACGTCCTCGATCATTTGACCCATGCTCATCTCAACAACAACGAAAGCACGCGCCGTGTCGGACGCGGTCAAAAAGTCCGCCTTCGGGAAAGGCCAGAGCGTAATGGGGCGCAAAAGACCGGCCCGAATGCCCATCTTGCGGGCTTCAAGGATCGCGTTTTTGGCCACACGCGCCGTGGCGCCGTAAGCCGCAACGACGACCTCAGCGTCTTCGAGCATAAACTTTTCCGCGCGCGCTTCCTTTTGCGCCACTTCTTCGTAACGCTTGAAGCGCGCGATGTTATATGCCTCAAGTTGCTCGGGTTGTAAGTAGAGAGAATTAACGATGTTATGTTCTCTGGCGTTTTTCGTACCCGTCAGGGCCCAGGGTTTCGGGTACTGGGCAGGTTCCGGGATGTCCAGTGATACCGGTTCCATCATCTGGCCCAAGATACCGTCACCGAGGATCATCGCGGTCATGCGGTAACGATCGGCCAGATCGAAGGCCAGCACCGTGTGATCCACCATTTCCTGCACGCTGCTCGGCGCAAAGACCAACAGGTGAAAGTCCCCGTGGCCCGTGCTTCGAGTGGCAAGAAAATAGTCGGCCTGGGACGGCTGAATGCCACCGAGGCCCGGGCCGCCGCGCTGGATGTTGATGACAACGGCGGGCAGGTCGCAGCCCGCGAGATAGGACAGGCCTTCGCTTTTGAGCGCGATGCCTGGGCTCGAGCTCGAGGTCATCGCGCGTACACCGGCCGCGGACGCGCCGATGACCATGTTGATCGCGGCGATTTCACTTTCGGCCTGAAGATAGGTTCCGCCGATTTTCGGCATACGCCGGGACATATAGGCGGCCACTTCGGTCTGCGGGGTGATCGGATAACCGAAGAAATGGCGGCAGCCACAGAGGATGGCCGCTTCCGCCACGGCCTCATTGCCTTTCATCAAAACTTTTTCAGCCATGTTCAACTCCACTTTCAGTCTCAAGACCAGGATTTCCGGGAACACCGGACTATAACTATGTAGACTACTTTTCTACGCGTATGACCACGTCGGGACACATCACAGCACAAAAGCCACAGCCGATGCAGAGGGACGGGTCCGTTACACACGCGGGATGGAAGCCTTTTTTGTTGAACGCGTCGCGGGAGAGATCGATGATCTTCTTGGGACATACGGTGACGCAGAGGGAACAACCCTTGCATCGATCCACATCAAACGTTACTTTCGGCATGTTCTCACCTTTTCTTGGAAGTTCTCAAAGGGTCTGCCCACTCAGGGGATTTTACACTCCGTTTATGTAAAGCCCGGCACCAAAGCGCCGCACAGGGAAATAGAGATTGAGTGATCCGCCACGCGGATGATGGCGCGGTGGCGCTCATTAAAAATCCGAAGCTAAAGAACCCACTGCGGTTTGTGAAACAGCGTCACGGGAAATAGGCTTTCGATCTGGCCCACAAGTTCCGGGCAAAGGGACTCCATCACAGCCGTAAAGACAATCGGCAAACCCGTTTTTTCCGACAGCGTTTCGGCATAAGGCACGGCCGCAAGGACATCTCGGGCGGTTGTGTGCGCCCCGAGATTGGAATTGTGGAGAATCCCGGTAAACGGAACGCGTGCAGCGTTTTCAATCTCCCGGACGATCTCCAGCGCGTCCTGCCACTGCGCCGACTGCGGACGATAGTGGTTGTAAACCAGAAACACGTCCCGGTCTTCGGGCATTCGCCCCTTGTAACGCCCTAAGGCCAAGGCACCTCTTTCATCGCCGCCGACGTCGATGACAAAGGCCGTCTCTCCATCCTCAAAGACACAGTTGACTTGGGCCGAAACCGAGGGCACGTCGAGATTCGAGTTGGCGTAAGCCGAGGAGATGAAACCGACGCCCGCTTCTTGAAGCCGTGTCTCGCTGTCCTTCGTGCGGAAATAAGGGTTTACAATGTCCAGATCGACGAGCGTAACCGGACGTGACTTGCGCAGGTGTAGCGCGTAGTTCACGGCCAATTGCGTCTTTCCACTGCCATAGTGGCCCGCGAATATGGTCAAATGTTTAGCATTCATAGGGCCACCGTCCGGACTCGTAAACATTGAAAGCCTCCGAGAATGTAAAACGCACATCTTCCCGGATACATGCCTTCAATCGCTTATTATAACAGCATGAAAACCTACGCGCAAGCAAATCCTATAATTACCAGTTCATTGCAGGGCGTTTGCGGATTAATCCCATCCATCACTTCCACACCGCGCTGGCGTTGACCAGCAACGTGCTCACCAGAAACAGTACATCCTGTTTGTCAAACGTCACCAAGTCGCCGACCATAGACGTCGGCATATAACGCAAATCGACAAGCGTGATTTTTCGATAACCCGAGAGCAAAAGCGGAGCCAAACTGCTTGCAAAAGAATCGCGGAAAACAATAAGCTCTCTGTCTGTTACGGGGTTTTCCGCCGTAATTTCAATCAGAGGTGTCGCGCCCGAGAGGAAAAGTTCGTAAGCGTCCATACCATCCAGTTTCGTTTCGTCATACACCGTGGTGACTCGATTCGGTTTGTCTCTTGTCTCAAAGTTATCCACAACCGCACTTTTAATGACGTCATTTGTGAGTGTGACAATCACGTCGGGCGGCGGATTGAGCGCCGATTGCCCGTAGTATACGCCGTAGAAGGGCGCATACCGCGAATCAACTTCCAGATCGTAAAACGGCGTAAATCCCATGCTCGCACCCAGTGTTTCCAAGACAGCACCGAGTTTGTCCTGTTTCCAATGTGTGTCCGTATGATAATAGTCGCTTGGCATCAGCGCATTGTAGAGTGGTATGTTGGTCATGTTGCTGTTTAGGTTTTCCGCCAATATTTCATCCATTTTTTCATAGTCCATCGCAAGATGACCGCTTTGGGATGCCAGATAGTAGCCCTTGTCGGGGATGATGCTGTAATAGACCGGCATCCCCTGTAGATACAAATCATATACGGCGGTGCCCTTTTCGGCAAAGCGCAGTACGCTTTTTTCATCGAGCGGATACTCCATCTTGGCAATCTGATCCCCCACCAGGTAGAGCCCATTGTTGTCCATTTTCTGAAAGACATTCAGCTCCATACGCGCTTTGAGCGCGCGAAACGTCTCGCGAAACGGGAATTGGTCGACGGAATACTTGTCAAAATCCCGCATGAACGTCGCATCGAACACGTTTTCCACCGTCGGCTTCGGGAATTGCGCCAAGCGGCGGCGTTCACTCTCGGAGATTTCGCGGGACGGTGAAAAAACTTGCAGCACCATCAGCGTCAGCAAGACACCCACAAATAAAAACACGATCACTTTGTTTTTCATATGGCTCACCTAAAACCGGAAATATAAGAACGGATTGAACGACGAGTCCACGAGATAGCCGGTGACAAGCAGCAAAAGTCCCGTACAGGCCACAGGTTCGAGTACATTCATCACACGCGCAAAACGGGTCTCCAACGCACGTTTCACATACTTTGTCACAAACGGAGTCGCTCCGACAAACGCAACCAGGAAGATGCCCGCGAAGCTACGCAGATAGTATAGCGACGTCGGGTTGCTAAACGGAACCTGCAAGAATCCGAACATGCCTTGTAGCACTTGCGCGATGTCGGCTGTGTTGTCGTGGCTGAAAATCACAAAGCTCACGAGCACGAGCAAAAGCACATAGACATGATTCAGCACGCGCGGGATCTTTTTCAGAAAGTTTAAAATAAAGAACTTTTCAAGCGCGATGATCACGCCAAAATACAAGCCCCAAAGAATAAAGTTCCAACTCGCCCCATGCCAAAACCCCGTGCAAAACCAGACGATGAAAATATTCCGGCACCATTTGAGCTTCCCAACGCGGTTGCCGCCGAGCGGGATGTAGAGATAGTCCTTAAACCAGGTGCCCAGTGAGATGTGCCAGCGGTTCCAAAACTCCGAAATGCTTTTCGAGATATAGGGATAGTTGAAGTTCTCCAAAAAGTGGAAACCAAACATGCGTCCCAGCCCGATGGCCATGTCGCTGTAGCCGCTGAAATCAAAGTAAATCTGTAGCGAGAAAGCCACGGCTCCCATCCAATATGAGAGTACCGAGGGCTCGGCGGCGGCCAGGATCCGCGTGAGATCGCCCAGCGTGTTGGCGATCAAGACTTTCTTTCCGAGACCCACAACAAAACGCCGCACCCCATAGGCCATTTTCTCAAAACTGTGCGTGCGGCCCTCGATCTCTTCGGCCACCGTTTTGTAGCGCACAATCGGCCCCGCGATGAGCTGCGGAAACAGCGAGACGTAAGTGGCAAAACTGAGAAGATTCCGTTGCGGCTCGGCATCCCGGCGGTAGACGTCAATCGTGTAGCTCATGGTCTGGAATGTGTAAAAACTAATACCGATGGGTAGCGGAATGTGCAGCAGCGGGATTTGTGTGCCTAAGAGCGCGTTGAGATTCGCAATAAAAAAGTCGGCGTACTTAAAAAAGGCCAGTAGCGATAGGTTGATCACAATCGAAGAAATCAGCGCCACTTTGGCCGCTCGTTTCCCGCGATTTCGGTCGATGATGCGGCTATGCACATAATCCACGATCGAGGAAAAGACGAGCAACACTGTGTAGCGCGGCTCGCCGCAAAAGTAAAAAACCAGGCTGGCCAAAAGAAGTAGCGCGTTTTTCCAAACCCTTGGCAGGCAAAAATAGAGAACAAACACTACAGGGAGAAAGTAATTAAGAAAGGGCATACTCGGGAACAGCACGTGTTTTCCTCCCTTCAGCTTTGTTTTCAACCTTGCTTTCAGCCTATAGTTTGCCCCGCCTTGCGGCGGGGCAATTCAGGCTGTCGAAAATGCTTCGTTGAATTTTTTTAAATACTGCTTCGCTTACAAAACTTGACCTTTCTTACGGGGGAAACACAAAGAAAGAATCCACGATGGAATTGCTGTAGCAATAACGCTCGAAGAGTTTTTATTACCCTTTGAGCTTCTGGAACTGTTCTTGCAGCATCGCGGACTCCTCATCCATGATCAAGATCACAAGATTTCCGATGTTATCCACAACAATGTTTTCGTCTTCCACGCCGACGCAGATCCACTTACGGCCGTCAACGTTTTCTTTAATCTTTGTTTTCACATCCGCGACGTCTTCTCCATCTTTGACGCGCAAGAGCACCACAGAGTGCGCAATTGCGCTGATCATCGGTTCGGAAGCAAGAGCCTCGGAATACGGAAGACCCGCGACACCGAGGAAGTATTCTTCGTTTTCCGCTGTAACCTCAGTTTCCATGAGGCTCATTTCCGCAAGTTCTGTACCTTCATATATCTTTTTCATGAGGTCCGTCAGCGCGCCTTCGACCTGAGGTTCCGGCGACGGCGACGCTTGCCCGCCATTCCCACCATTGTTGTTACCGGCACAGGCCATCAAAGGCAAAATCAGGGCCAAACAGAGGAACAAACCCAAAAACCGTCTCATAGTAAATCACCTTTCCAAACATGTATTACGAGTGCAGGCGTAATACTTTTAATTGTGTACACGACACTAAGACGGACGACATCACTGAAAGTTCCACCATTTGTACATATTTTCCCGAAAGCCTCTTTTTATACAAAGTCAAGCAAATCGGCAACAAACGTTTTGGCCAACAATTCTCTCCCCTGCCTGTCACTTCAGATTGCGGGTCTTTTCTTCCCATGGGTTGTGTGATATGATGATAAAAATTTGTGGCAACACCAATGCGAATTGGGCTTTGTCAAGATTTCTCCCGTAATGAGAAAAATCTCATAACAGTTCGTGTCCCGAAGGTTTCTTAACAAAGGAGGTTCCATCCGTGAGTTGTTTGTTTTGTCGGATTGTCGCCGGGGAAATACCCGCCAAAAAGGTCTACGAAGACAAGCTTTGCCTGGCCTTCCATGACATCGATCCCAAGGCGCCGGTACATCTGCTGATTATCCCCAAAAAGCACATCGCCTCCGTCTCCGATATTTTTGAAGAAGACAAAGCCTTGGCTGGTCATCTGCTGTATGTCGCGGGTATCATCGCGCGGGATCTGAAACTGGAAGACGGTTACCGCGTCGTTTCGAACATAGGCGAGCTCGCCGGACAGTCTGTGCCGCATCTGCACTTCCATCTGCTCTCGGGCCGTTCCCTGTCTTGGCCGCCGGGCTGAGCCGGGTTCCGGGACTGCCTTGTGAAACGACCGCTTGCCGCATTTGGCTTTGCGTTTGCTTCGGCACTTCTGATTGTCTGTTATCTGCCGCGGCTGACGGGTGTCGGCTTTGTCACATTGGGGTTTTTCGGGGTCACTCTTTTGCTGTGGCGTGTCTTTCCGGCCCGCCGGAAGCATTGGCGCGCCCTGCTTTTGGTTTCGGCGGCTTTGACGCTCGGATTCCTCTGGAAAACAACCTATGACGTCTGGCTCACGCGCCCTTTGTCTCCGCACCAAGGCAAGACCCTGAACGTCGATTTCACCACACACGGCTACAGCGAAGAAACACCATATGGCTATAAAGTCCAGGGTACGTTCCATTTGCCGACCGGCGCGGATGTCCCCGGCCTGTTGTACTTCGACTCATTGCCCACAACCCTCCGGCGGTACACGTTTGACGACCGGCTTCCGCCCGGTGTACGATTGAGCCTCACGGCGGCGTTTCGAACGCTGACCGAGGACGACGAGCGCCGTTTTTTTGCCCAAGGCCTGCGCCTTGTCGGCAAACAAAAGGGTGAAATGGCGCTTTTAAGCAGGCCCTCACCAACGTGGCAAGATGTCCCGGTTCTGCTGGCGGATAGCATCCTTTCCTACCTCTCCGACGCGCTCCCCGCGCGCGACGCGGCCTACCTCAAGGGTCTGCTGCTCGGGAACCGTTCGAGCTTCCTCCCCGAAGAGACGGATGCCTTTGCGATCACCGGTGTCTCCCATGCTTTTGCGCTCTCGGGACTGCACATCGCCTTTTTGTCGGGCTTGATCTTGCTTGTCTGCCGCCGATTGAGGCGGCGCTGGATTGCTTTTGGGATTGT
>CAYWWF010000058.1:0-10455 GCA_964461745.1 uncultured Oscillospiraceae bacterium
TATGACGAAATATAACCCTATGTATTTGTTGAATCGTTTCACTGAAAGGAGGCGTTTTTTGTGCCCACCATCAAAGACATCGCCCGGGAGGCCGGCGTCTCCTGTGGCACAGTGTCCAACGTGCTCAATCGCAAAGGCAACGTCAAGGCCGATAAAATCAAACGCGTCGAGGATGCGGTGGCTCGCCTGGGCTATGAGGTCAACGAGTCGGCCAAAATTTTGCGCAAACAGATCAAGCGCACCATCGCCGTCCTGGTTCCGGACATGCGCAGCCGTCATTACATTGAAATGTACGAAGCCCTGCGGCAAAGTCTGATTCCGTTTGATTACGACGTGGAAATCCACAGCACCGACAACTTGTTTGATCGCGAAAAAAACCACATCCGCAAAATGATCTCGGCCAACGTGGCGGGTATCGTGGCCTTCCCCACCTACATCAACAGTTCGGCTCTTTACGATAAGATCCCCGAATCCATTTACCTGACCATTGTCGGCCCACGACCACGCAATATGAGCCGCGGTTACCTCCATGTCTCGTTTGATTACGAACGCATCGCCAACGACATCTCCGATCATGTTATCAACAACCGCTATAAGCGGGCGGCAATCTTTATCGACAGTGTTCGTTTCTCCGACACCTTTAAATTCATCATCAACGAGCGCCTAGCCAAGGCGGGCGTGCTTGTGGACACCTTCGGCTCCACCGGTCGCACGGCCATTGTCCGCGCGTTTGAAATGCTGGATCGCGGCCATCCCTATGACGTGATCATTGCTTCCAACACCCGGAGAGCCCACGCGGTCCGGCAGGCCTACGTCTCTTTCCTGCCCAACCATATTCCTGAGATCATTACGCTTTCCGCCTCGAACACCATTTTCGAAGCCGAATACACCTGTGTTTTCTTGAACTATCATAAACTCGGCGGTCTCGTAGCCGATATTCTGGTCGACGCGATGGTCAAGCAGAGGGAAGTCAACTCATCATTTGTCCTCAACAGCCAAGGCCTGAACCAAAAACAGCTCAATCTGCCCCGGTTTCACCCGACCCGGCCCCTGCGCATCCTGGCCGCAGAGGATTCCTGCACCGTCGCCCTGCCGAAGATCTTACCCCAATTTGAACAGAAAACCGGCCTTCAGGTCGATCTGTCTTTCTACCCGAAATCTATGTATCAACAGGCCGTGGCCGACGGCGCCCTGCTGAACACCGACGTCCTCATCGCCGACATGAACACATTGAACGAACAGGTCTTTTTGTCTAAGGTAGCGGCGCTTGAGCCTTGGGAACGATTGCACCGGATCACAGACGTACACCAGACGTATTTCCCGGAAGTCGGCGACTCTCATCTCTGCCTTTCGTTCAACACCGCCTGCCAAATGCTCTTTTATCGCAAAGACCTACTTCAGGAGCAGGCCATCAGCCGTCGCTATTATGAACGATTCTATCAGGAATTGGACGCGCCCGACACCCCCAATAGCTTGGATCAGATCGCACAATTTTTTTCTCAGGAAAACCACGCCTCTTCGCAGCAGCTCTATGGCATCTCCCTGTCCTCCTTTGACTCAGAGAGCTTCTGGGAGGAGTTTTTTGGCTGGCTGATCGCCACCGGCGTCTCTCTGACGGATGCCAGAGGCAAACTCTCGCTTTGCCGCAGCGATTTGGCCCGCGAAATACGCCGATATTTCCAGCTTTTGCACTGCTCGAACGTAGGACGCAGCAAACATACGCGCAGTGCCATCGACGATTTTGTGCGCGGCAACAGCGTAATGTCCATCTTTTCCACCACCAGCGCGCATCTGTTCAACGACAATCAGCATGGCCCCATTGTCAATTTAACCGCCTGTCGGGATGTGCCGGGCCATCACCCGGTCGTCCAGAGCAATGTCATGGGAATTTTGGCCCACACCACCCGGCAAGAGGAGGCCCTGGCCTTCATGCAGTGGGCCTTCCACGACTCCATCTGCAACATCTTAACCCTCCTCAGCGGCCAACCCATTTGCAAAGCCTCCACCCAGAACACCGAAATCTTAGAACTTTACCCTTGGCTCAAGTATTTCAACCGCAACGTGGCCGAGGGCCGTCTTCTCTCCGCCGCCTTCCCGCCTGTGGTCTTGGAAAACGCCTTCCAGCGGGCGCTGATCACCGCTTTGACCAACGCCTACCTCAACCCCGACCAACTGGAGCCCTCGCTGGAGCGGCTCCAAGCACAGTATGGATAGCGCGCGCAAGGAGGCTATGGCTATGCCCCCACAACTCTATGTCTTCGGCACGGGCCACGCGTTTGTAACCCGATATTACAATTCCTGCTTTGCCCTTCGCGACGCCGGAGAATACTTCTTATTGGACGCCGGCGGCGGCAACGGCATACTGAGCGCCATGGAAGCCATGGAGGTGCCACCGGAAGCCTTACGCCACATGTTTTTGAGCCACGCCCATACGGATCACATCCTGGGCGCCCCATGGATCATCCGGCTCGTGGGCCACAGCATACTGGACGGACGCTTTCCGGGGGACTTCTCGGTCTGGTCCCACGCATCTCTGATTGCAGCCCTTGACCAAATGTGCCAAAGCGTACTGTCCGGCAGCATTTACAGTTTGCTTGGCCGACGCATTCATCTCCACTCCATAGAAGATGGCGCGCTCATAGAGACCTCTATGGGCCAGGTTCGCTTCTTCGATTTGGCCTGCCGCAGCACCACCCAGTTTGGTTGTTGCCTCCACGCATCCAACGGACAACGACTTACGTATCTTGGGGACGAACCTCTCCAAAACATCGCCCCTACGGCTGTTCAAGGCAGCGACTGGCTCATCACCGAGGCCATGTGCCTCTACGAGGAGCGGCACATCCACCATCCGTACGAAGCCTTTCACAGCACCGTCCGGGATGCTTGCCGAAGGGCCAACGAGTTACACATTCCTCGTTTGGTGCTCACCCATACCGAGGACAGCCACGGCAAAAACCGCCGCGCGCTGTATCTCCGTGAGGGTTCACAATACTACCACGGCACTCTGTTTGTGCCCGACGACCGAGATATTCTTGACTTAGTCTAATACCCCCCACAAATGGACCTCTCTGCGATGGTTGCAAAAACAATCGAAAGGAGCGGTTCATCATGACCGTAGTCATCGGCTGCGACAACGCGGCGATATCTCTGAAACAAACCCTCATTGCGTTTTTGGCGTCCCAGAACGTAAACGTGGAGGACGTGGGCTGCGGCAGCCCGGACGACCCCACCCATTACCCCACCATCGCTCGGCGGGTCTGTGAAAGCATCATAGACAGTGGCTTTAAAAAGCGCGGCGTCCTGGTCTGTGGCACCGGCATCGGCATGTGCATCACCGCCAACAAGTTCAAAGGCATTCGCGCCGCTGTGGGACACGACAGCTTTTCAGCCGAGCGTTCCATTCTGAGCAACAACGGCAATGTCCTCTGTTTCGGCGAGCGGGTCATCGGCCCCGAACTGGCCAAAAAAATTCTCGCCGAATGGATTACACTCCACTTTCAAGACGGCTCCTCGACCCCCAAGGTGCAAGAAATTCTTGACATCGAGTCCGACAATATGAAAGGGTGAGGTGAATGAAGAAGCCCTTTTATATGGGCACCAACACAAAGATGTACAAGACCATTGCCGACACGGTCTCTTTTCTCACCCACCTGGATGCCCTCACGGCGGATATAGACCGCAGGGCTCTCACGCTGTTTGTTATCCCTTCGTTTACAACCCTCGACGCCGCCCGTCGCAACGTGGATCCCGCGCGCATCTTGCTTGGCGCGCAAAACATGGCCTGGGAAGATGAGGGACAGTTCACCGGTGAAATCTCACCGCTCATGCTCAAAGAGGTGGACACCCGCATTGTCGAACTCGGTCACTCCGAACGCCGTCATGTGCTTGGCGAAACCGATGAGATGATCGGCCGCAAAGTTCGATGCGCGCTGTGCCACGCGTTTACCCCGCTGCTCTGTATCGGTGAAACCGGCGCGCAAAAGGAACTGGGCTTGTCCGACGAAGTTTTACGTACCCAGTTGAAAACAGCTCTGCACGGTGTCGACCCCGAATCGGCGCGGCAACTCTGGGTGGCCTATGAGCCGGTCTGGGCCATCGGTGTGTCCGGTATACCGGCCAGCCCCGAATATGCGGCTGAAAAACACCGGGTCATCCGCGCCTGTCTCTTTGAGCTGCTCGGTGATGTCGGCGCTAAAATTCCCATTCTATACGGCGGCAGCGTAAACCCCGAAAACGCCCCCATACTTTCCAAGCTGCCCGAAGTGGACGGCCTGTTCATTGGCCGCAGTGCTTGGGTCGCGGAGCGCTTTGATGTGCTTATACGCGACTGTCTTGCGGCACGGGGTGCGTAGCGTTATTCCCCCCGTTGGCTCCTTTTGAGGGAACCTATGCAAGAATGCCAATGAGGAGAGCTTATGTCATCTCTTCATTGGCATTCTTAATAACTTGGCTCATTTTTCATGTGGAGGTAGCCTTTGGAGAACAAGTCTCAGACGCAATGCGTATTACTATATTAGTAAACTATATGTGCTCAATTATGAGAATTATTCTTAATCTAGAGAACTTGTTTCCATGTCTTTCTAGTCGATGGGGAGGCCAACTGGCCTCCCCGTCGACTAGAAAGAGTGAACCCCATTATAGAATGATGCAAATCAAACCGCCGCTGCCTTCGTTGATGATGCGTTGCAGTGTCTCCTGCAACTTCACCCGCGCGTCATCCGGCATCCGTTTGAGCTTGTTGTGCAAGCCCTCACTGACGAGGTCATGCAGTGATTTGCCGAAGATATTCGACTGCCAGATCTTCCCGGGCTGGTCGTCGAACTCTTCCATAAGGTAATGGATCAGCTCTTCGGATTGCTTCTCATTGCCGACGATAGGGGAAACTTCCGTTTCGATGTCGGCCCGTATCATATGGATACTGGGTGCGCTCGCGCGCAATCTCACGCCATAGCGTCCGCCTTGTTTGACAATCTCCGGCTCCTCGAGCGAGAGCTCTTCAGCCCGCGGCATCACGATGCCATAACCAAAGTTGCGGACATCCTGGAGAGCCGTCTCAATCTTATCGTACTCACTCTTAACTTTGGACAGACCACTCATAAGATCCATCAGATCGCCGTCGTCTTGGATCTGGAAGCCCGACTGTTCACCCAAGGTGCGGTAGAACAGCTCACGCGGCAAATCGATGGTCGCGCTGGCCTGACCGTTGCCAAGATCAATGGCCTCGATGCGCGCCGCGCTGATGTTTTCGTTGTCACGGAAGCCCTCAATGGTGTCTTCGATGTCGCGGATCTTCATCATATTCTCCGCGCTGCTGAGGAAAGCCTGGAACAGATCCGACTTGATCGGATGGGTATAGGGCAGCGCATCCACCCAGCGCGGCAGGTGCAAATCCAATTGATTGACCGGGAACTCGAAGAGTACGCCTTTGATGATTTTCGTGATGTCGGCCTCATCCAGCTCGATGCAGTTGGCCGCGAGACAGGCCACGCCGTAACGGTTGGCAATCTCGTCGCAGACCATTTGCGCCAAGGGGGATTCCGGATACGCGGAGTTGACGCAAACCAAGAACGGTTTGCCAATGGCCTTGAGCTCTTGGATGACACGCTCTTCCGCTTCCAGATAGTCTTCGCGCGGAATCTCAGTGATGGTGCCGTCGGTGGTGATGACCATGCCAATCGTAGAGTGGTCGTTGATGACTTTCTTCGTGCCGATTTCCGCCGCCTCAATCATCGGTATCTCTTCTTCAAACCAAGGCGTTGTGACCATCCGGGGCCGACCGTCCTCGTATTGCCCAATCGCACCGGGCACCATGTACCCTACGCAATCAATAAGCCGAACCCGGACGGCCGCGGCGTCTCCCAAATAGACCTGCACGGCTTCCTCGGGGACAAACTTGGGCTCCGACGTCATAACGGTCTTGCCTGAACCGGACTGTGGCAATTCGTCTCGCGCGCGATCTCTGCGGTTTGGGTTTTCAATGTTGGGCAACACCAGGGATTCCATAAAGCGCTTGATGAACGTGGATTTCCCCGTGCGCACCGGGCCCACCACACCGATGTAGATGTCTCCGTCGGTCCGTTGTGCGATATCCTCATAGATGCTCTTTCTTTCCACCCTGGACTCCCCCTTAGGCAATTTCCAATTTTATAGCAACTCTCAATCGCTATCGGCCATGTGCTGCGGTTGCCCAAAGGGGCGAGGCGCACGGCCATGACTTGATAAATAGCCCTTATCACGAAATGCTATTTATCAATACATGTATATGGGGAGTGTCCATCTTTATGACAGGCGCGGTCAACTTCTCAACCCCTTGCGTGTTTCAATGCCTCATGTAAAAGACACGCCGGAAGGCGCAAAAGATCCCCGATCAAACATGTACCTTACACATGTATGACCGGGGATCCAATTCTAGTATGATTTATGCCTCTTTCTTCTTCGTGATGGTATACCAGAGCGGGGGGGAGATGCAGACGGAGGAATAGGCACCGGCCAAAATACCCACAGCGAGCGGAATTACGAAGTTGCGCACCGACGGCACGCCCAGACCGATGAGCATCAATATGGGCAGCAAGGTTGTCAGCGTCGTATTTAACGTACGTGTAAAGGTCTGACGTATGCTTCGGTCAAAGATCACGTTGTTCTTCGTCTTGGTCATAATCGTGCGGTTTTCACGCACACGGTCGAAGGTAACGATGGTCGCGTTGATCGAATAACCGAGTACCGTGAGCATAACCGCGACAAAGTTCAGGTTCAGCGGAATCTGGAAGATGACATAGACGCTGATGGTCACAAGCAGGTCGTGCAAGAGCGCCACAACAGCCGCGAAACCCGAGAAGAAGTTGAAGCGAATTGTGATATACAGCAAGATACCGATGACGGCAATGATCGTCGAGAGCACAGCGGCCTGCTGCATGTCGCGACCGACGGAAGCGCCGACGTTGCGGATGGAGATACGGTCGCCGTCCTGCAAGCCATAGGCTTCCTGGAGTGCCTCGAACACAGCTTCACGCTGATTCGTATCCAAATCCTGCGTGCGCACAAAGACTTGTGTGCCCTGTGGGCCACCAAGCTGCTGCGGCGCCGACGGGGCCTGTCCGGTCACTTCGGTGATGATGCGCGCGACGTTGTCGAGCTCCGCGCGATCCATGACCTTGTGCATTTCAAAGGTCATGGCCGTGCCGCCCGTAAAGTCGATGTCCAGGTTAAACAGATTGGTGCCAAACGGAGCCAATACAAGAGCCACAACGGCTGTTGCCACAAGCACGACGGAGATGATCGCAAAGATGGGGAACTTCTTGATGAAGCTGAAGTTTTCGCTTATAAACTTAGCCATTCTGATTCCCCCTCTCTTTTACGCCGAAGAGCCAGAGGTTTTTGATGTTAAACTGCATGACCGCGCCGAAGATCCAACGAGAGACCAGGACGGCGGTAAACATGGAGACGAGCACGCTGATGAAGAGCGTAATGGCAAAGCTCTGAACACTGCCGGTGCCCTGCCACCAGAGCACAACGGCGGCGATGATCGTCGTGATGTTCGAGTCGATGATCGCGGTGAGCGCGCGGCTGTAGCCGGAGTTGATGGCGCTCTTGACGGTCTTGCCCGAATTCAATTCTTCTTTGATGCGCTCAAAGATGATGACGTTGGCGTCAACGGCCATACCCACACCAAGTATGACACCGGCGATACCCGGCAAGGTCAGGTTGATGTGGAAGTTGGCCATGATCAAAGCCACAATGGAGGCGTAACCGCAGAGAGCCAGCACAGACAGCAGGCCCGGCAGGCGGTAGAAAACGATCATAAACAAGGCCACAAGAATAAAACCGATGAGAGCGGCCAAGAGGCTCGTATCGAGCGCCTGCGCGCCAAGCGACGGGCCGATTTGGTCCAGTTCCACCTGGTTGAGCTTGAAGGGCAGCTTACCGATGTTGACGAGGTCTGCAAACTCTTTGGCCGCCAGATTGTTTTCCGTTCGACCAAAAGTAACGACACAGCTGTCCGAATCGATGCCGGTGCTCGCGTATTCGGATCCAACTTCAGGAGCCTGCACCATGTTTTCATCAAGGTAGAGCGCGATGAAGTTATTGCCGTCGGGTTTGCCCGCGGCTTCGCGCGTGGCGTTCTTAAAGGCTTCACGCGCTTCCGGCTTGAAGGTCAGCTCGACATAAGTCTGAGTGGCGCTGTTTTGGTCAAGCTTCCCGGTTTTAACAACGGCCGACTGCACATCGCTGCCGTGGAGCAAGATGTTGCCGTCAGAATCACGGAAGGTGAGTTCCGCTGTGGAGCCGAGCAGTTGGATGGCCCTTTCCGGGTCGGTTTCGTTGGGAATTTCGACATGAATGCGAACCTCACCCGTGCGGGAGATGGTGGCGTTTTGGTAGCCCGCCGCGTCTAGACGCTTTCTAAGCATCTCAACCGCGGCATCCATGCCGGCGGTTTGGTCTTCGCCCGAGGTGCCCGACGGGATTTCCGCTTCGAAGGTGATGGCGGAACCGCCCACCAGGTCCAGGCCTTGCCGGATTCCATTCCGATCGGCCGCGCCGTAGATCGTGAAGTCTCCCAGTTCCAGCCCGTAGATGGCCAACCAGGATAGGAGGAAGATGGCTAAAATGACAGCCACCAACACCCCTCTGCTTTTGCTCATGGTGTAAGACCCCTTTCCAATGTAATCGGTAAAAAACTTCGTTTTCTACCGAAAGAGCCCGATAAAAAAGTCGCAGACCTCGAGTCCCAGACGCACGAGAGACAAGAGGGGCGGCGCCTTCCCGTGTAAGCGAAGGCGCTTGTCCGCACGGCGCCCAGGCGCAGATGCAAACGCCAGATAATTATATAAGACAGTTTGGGTTTCGTCAACGAAAAAGATTCATAATACTGAGAAATTCGTAACTTTTTGTTGGATGATGACTACACCCAGATCTCCGGTGCCTCTTCCTTGGCCTCTTCGGCATTCAAAAGAGGAGCAATGCGCCGCAGGAAGGCCTCGACCTGGGCCGCGCTGCGCCCCGTATAGAGCGTCGGGTCACAGCGCTCGAGAATTTCCTCCTCGGTCAGACGGAAAGCCGGGTCACCGGCGATGCGCTGAATCAGGTCGCAGGGCAGCCCCTGATCTTTTACGGTCTGCCCGGCGGCGACGGCGTGCTGGCGAATGCGCTCGTGCAGCTCCTGTCGGTCGCCACCTTTGAGCACGGCGTCCATCATGATGTTTTCCGTGATCATAAAAGGCAGTTCCTCGCGCACATGCCGCTGAACCATCGCCTCGTGGACCGTAAGCCCGGCGGCCACGTTGGCGTAGAGCATCAGCACCGCGTCCACGGCCAAGAAAGCCTCCGGCACACTCAAGCGCTTGTTGGCCGAGTCGTCGAGCGTACGCTCAAACCACTGGTTCGCGCTCGTAATCGCGGGATTCAGCGCGTCGACCATCACAAAGCGCGCCAACGCGCAGATGCGCTCGGAGCGCATCGGGTTGCGCTTGTACGGCATCGCCGAGGAACCGACTTGATTGCCCTCAAAGGGTTCCTCGATTTCCTTGAGGTGGGAGAGCAGACGCAGATCCGTCGCAAATTTGTGCGCGCTTTGGGCAATACCCGAAAGCGTCGCAAGCACCCCCGCGTCCACTTTGCGCGAATAGGTCTGCCCGGACACGGGCACGACGTCCGAAAAACCCATGTCTTCGGCAATCAGCGTCTCTAAGCGCTCGACCTTGTCGTGGTCGCCGCCGAAGAGCTCAAGAAAGCTGGCTTGCGTGCCGGTGGTGCCTTTGGAGCCGAGGAATTTCAAGGTCCCCAGGCGGTAATCCAGCTCTTCAAGGTCTTGCGTAAGTTCATACATCCAGAGCGTCGCGCGTTTGCCGACGGTTGTCAGCTGCGCGGGCTGGAAGTGCGTAAAGCCGAGCGTCGGTGTGGCGCGGTATTTGTCGGCAAACGTCGCGAGTGCGCGCAACACGGCCAAAACGCGGGTTTTGAGGAGTATAAGGCCCTCACGCATCAGCAAAATGTCCGTATTGTCGCCGACGTAGCAGCTTGTGGCACCCAGGTGGATGATGGGCCGGGCCTCGGGGCACTGCTCACCGTAGGCCGTAATGTGTGCCATGACGTCGTGCCGGAGTTGCTTTTCAAAGTGGGCCGCCCGGTCATAGGGGATGTCTTCGAGATGCGCCTCCATCTGCGCGATTTGGCTTTCGGTGATCGGAAGCCCAAGAGTCTTTTCAGCCTTCGCGAGCGCCACCCAGAGGCGGCGCCAGGTGCGAAACTTCTTATCGTCAGAAAACAGATACTGCATCTCTCGGGACGCGTAACGCGCGCCGAGCGGGGTCACGTAGCGGTCACTCATGCCGAAACACCCTCTTTTGTCTCCAGCGCGGCCATTTTTGCGCAGACACAGAGCAAATCCATGGCCTCACGCAGTTCTTCCACCGGCGGGAAGGTCGGCGCGATGCGGATGTTCGTGTCCTTCGGGTC
>CAYWWF010000059.1:0-10391 GCA_964461745.1 uncultured Oscillospiraceae bacterium
CAGACCCTGGATATAACCACTGAAACATCAGGGCTAAGGGTGGATATGGATACGATTGTCAGGACTAAGAAGGTGACCGAGGTGTCGCAACCGGAACAAGTCGCCCAATTATGGAAAAATTTTACATCTAGCCGCACAATGGAGACAAGGAACGACTTGGTACTCCATTACGTGCCCTGGGTTAAAACCATGGTGCGGCGTCTTGTCCCGACCTATCGGAATTATGTGGATTTTGACGATTTGCTCAGTTGTGGCATTTTGGGACTCATGGATGCCATAGAAAAATTCGATACTACCAAAGAGGTGAAGTTTGAAACCTACGCTTCTCTTCGCATCAAAGGTGAAATTGTCGACCAAATTCGCAAACAGGATTGGGCGCCCATCAGTCTTCGGCAAAAAATCAAAAAGATTGATGAGGGTTTTTCGACGCTGGAAGCGAAGATGGGTCGCCGCGCCAGTGAACAGGAGGTTGCCGATTACTTGCAGATGGATGTGGAGTCGGTCAAAAAAACCCTGGACGAATCATTGACGTTTAACCTGATCAATTTGGACGACCTTTTGATGGATCGCGTCAAAAGCGAAGAAACTTTGATGAGTTCGGAGGAAACACCTGAACAGAAAATAGAAGCGGAGGCGCTCAAAAACATCCTCATAGACTTCGTGGATTCTTTGCCCGAGAAGGAAAAACTTGTGGTCACTCTTTATTATTTTGAGGAGCTGACCCTCAAGGAAATTGGTCTGGCTCTCGGGGTGTCCGAATCTCGCGTTTCGCAGATCCATTCCAAGGTTCTCATGGCACTCCGTCAGAAGATGAAACTGGCTCTGACAGGGTAGGAACCACTTAAGCGCCGCATGCAAGGAGCAGCGGCTGCGTGCAAGGAGGTGTCCCGCTATGCGTGGCATTGACCACCAAATCATGATCACCAAAGCCACAGAACTGTCCAGTGAAAAACTCCGCATGGACAAAAAGAGTGATATTCTCGCCGACCAGGCGGCGCTGCGTGGAAGACAATTGGCCGAACAGGATAAGAATCGGCCTTTGGCCGCAACCAAAGTGGAAGGCAGCAAAATCCGGGAAAACGAAACCAAAGACCGCCAAGGCTCCGGCGGCGAGCAGGAAAATCATGAAGCCGAAGCCGAAACCACGGTGGAGCCCGGAAAAGAACTCTTACAGCTTCCGGTAGAGCGCGGGAAAATTACCAAAAAAAGAAATTATACCTTTGACGCCACCATTTGACGAGATACATATTGAAACCATCCGCAATAAAAAGTGGACAATGATTGCGCCGATTTTATTTCGGATTGGTAATGAATACGCCGGCTCGGGGTGAGCCGGGTGCCTCATTTTTTGGAGGGTACCTGGCCGCCCTTTTGTTTTTTATTGTTTTTTATTGAAGCGTAAAATACTTTGCAGATTTTTTCCAATTGGGGTATAATAGTCTCAATTGCTTTTGCGCGGGAAAGGGGCAAATTTTGTGGATTTTGTAGTGATCTTCGGTTTTGTGGCGATGATTCTGGCTTTCATTCTCTTGGCCGGCAAGCTCAACCGGGATATGCGCAAACGTTTGCAGAACCCGCGCACTCAGGAACGCGAAGCGCGCCTTTTGGACTTGTATGAACATCTGGAAGATCTCATGGAACTCTTTGAGGAGTATTTCGGCGATGTTCGCCGGGAAATTGAAGAAAAGCGTGAAGAGGTATCGGAGCTGGCCACACAGATGCATATCCTCTCGCAGCGCATCACCGAGGCTCAGCGGTATGCCGCGACACCTCAGTTTCCGCCGAACGGTGGCTTTGTAGCCCCACCCCCCGTTTACACGGAGCCCGATATACAACCCATGACACCCGCCCCGGAGGCCTTGGCCACGGCGCGAGCAACCGTACCGAGACCGGTCAACGAGCGTGTCACCCCCAAATCGGCGCCCAGCCAGGCCGAATCTCTGCGCGCCAAAGTCCCGGTGCGATCTTCTCGCCGCAGTGGCAAGCCTGTCGGGAGTCTGTCCGCTGTGGCCGCTGGTGTTCCAACGCAAGCAGCGGTGACAGCTCAGCCCGTTGTGCCCGCTCTGGAGCCTGTGGAGCCCGCCACACTGTTTGCGCCCCGCCCCCCTGCCTACACGGCACCCATGCCGCCCGCGCCACTCCCTGCTGAAATGGCCAACACGAACGGTGGCCGAAACAAACCGCTCTCCGCGCTTTTGTCTCAGCGGGATCGCGACGCGCTTGACCGCTTTCCGACCAAGGCGCAAAAAGTGCGCTTTTTAATGAGCCGGGGCTTGCCGCTCGAGGACATCGCTCGGGAACTCGGCATCGGCAAAGGCGAAGTGCGGCTGATTACCGACCTGGAGATTTAAAAAGTGCCTTCCGCTTGGCATTTTGCCGCCATATCTTCACAAATTGCCCTACGGATTTGTTTGTTTTTTCTTCTTGGGCTGCAATGCAACAAAAACACCGGAAAAATTTGAAATACCCATTGAAAAACCATGAGTTGTTCGATATAATAGCCGGGGATTGGCACAGACGGCTTGATCGCCGAAGGCCCTTCCCTTGGTTTGATGATGTAGAGGCGACACCAACGGGGTTTATGGTTGGCCGTCTTCGTCTCTCAGTTTGTTTTTGGCTTTGAAATGGAGGAGCAATGGCATTGATCAATCGTGATATTGGTTTGGATTTGGGTACAGCTTCCATCTTGGTGTTCATTCGCGGCAAAGGTGTTGTGTTGCGCGAGCCTTCCGTGGTGGCCATTGACAAAAATTCAGGTAAACTCTTAAAAGTTGGCACCGACGCGCAAAAAATGCTCGGCAGGACGCCGGGCCATATTGTCGCGTTGCGTCCGTTGCGTGAGGGCGTCATTTCCGACTACGACATGACCGAACGCATGATCAAGGAATTTTTGAAAAAAGTGTCCGGTTTCCGGGCTTTCAAACCGCGCATCGTCATCTGTGTGCCCAGCGGCATCACCGAGGTCGAAGAGCGCGCTGTCATCGACGCCGGTTTGCAGGCCGGCGCGCGCCGCGTCTATCTGATTGAGGAACCCGTCGCCGCGGCCATCGGCGCGGGCATTGACATCACCAAGCCCTGCGGTCATATGGTCGTCGACATCGGCGGCGGTACGACCGACGTGGCCGTCATCTCTCTGTCCGGCATTGTTGAGTCCACCTCGATCAAAATCGCCGGTGACCAGTTTGATGAAGCCATCATCAAGTATATTCGCCGCAAGCACAATGTGCTGATCGGTGAGCGCAGCGCCGAAGAGCTCAAAATCAACATCGGTTGCGTCTATCCGCGGCCCGAAGAAGCCTCTGTGGAAATCAAAGGCCGCTGCCTCATGACCGGTTTGCCGCGTATCTTTACCGTCACCTCGAGTGAGATGATTGAGGCCTTTGAGGAGGTCTCCACGCGCATTGTCGAGGCCATCCACTCCGTCCTCGAGCGCACACCGCCTGAGCTTGTCGCGGACATCTCCACCAACGGCATCGTAATGACCGGCGGCGGAAGCCTTGTCTGGGGCTTTGACAAACTCATTGAGTCCAAGACGGGCATTGAAACCCACGTGGCCGACGAACCCATCTCCTGCGTCGCCTACGGCACCGGGAAAAGCCTCGAGTGGATCAACGACATGCAAGACGGTACGATCAATCTCTCGAGAAGAAAACAAATGCAGACCTAATTGAACCGCCATTTTGCCATCGACAAAAGCGTCGTGACGGAGTCACCCGCCGCGACGCTTTTTCTATGCCGGTAATTCGGATCCCATTTATGTCCACTTTCTCGTTACGCGGGTCCTCCGTATGGACCCTTTGTCGCGGGATAGACCCTTGCACATTGGAATAGAATGAATTAACATCCTGGAGGATACCTCTTATGTCCAACCTATCGAAACGCATAACGCTCTGCGCGGCGCTGGCCGCACTCTACGCTACGCTGACGCTGGCCCTGTCCTTCATCGCCTATGGCCCGATTCAGATCCGCGTAGCCGAGGCGCTGTGCCTGATCCCCTATTACATACCCGAGAGTATTCCCGGCCTGTTTCTCGGCTGCTTGATTGCAAATTTATTCAGTCCCAACGGACTTCCCGACATCGTATTTGGTACGCTGGCAACGCTCATCGCCGTGTTCTTGGTCTCAAAAATCAAGATCAAGTGGCTCACACCACTGCCGGTAATCCTAACAAACGGCATTGTCGTGGGCCTGATGATCGCCATCATCGACACACCGGGAAACGTCCTGCCTTCCTTCCTTGTCTTTGGTGCCGAGGTAGCCGCAGGAGAGGCCATAGCCACGCTGGCCTTGGGACTTCCGCTTTTGCTCCTATTGCCCCGCATTCCATTTTTCCGTCAGCTTTTCCCTGAACGTTTTCCCGAGACAACACTGAGGTGAGCACATGAAGATTCGCAAAGCTGTCATCCCTGCGGCGGGCCTGGGTACCCGTATGCTACCGGCCACGAAAACCGTCCCCAAAGAGATGCTGCCGCTGGTCGACAAACCGCTGATTCAGTACATCATCGAGGAGGCCGTGGCGGCCGGGATCGAAGACATCTTGGTTGTCACCAACCGCGCGAAGTCCGCGATGGACGACTACTTCGACTACTACCCCGAGCTTGAGGAACACCTCACGCGCGTCGGCAAGTCTTCCGAGGTCGGCGTTGTGCGGCGCACGGCGGAGTTGGCCAACATCTTTTATGTACGGCAAAAACAGACGCGCGGCCTCGGCCACGCGATTTGGTGCGCGCGCCGCTTCGTCGGGGATGAGCCTTTCGCGGTGCTGCTTGGCGACGATATCATTCGCGCGGAGGACCCCGTCACGCTTCAACTTGTACGCGCCGCGGAAGCCGAAAACGCAAGCGTCGTGGGTGTGCAAACCGTAGCCCCTGAGGTCATCAGCACCTATTGTTCCCTTCAGGTGGACGCCCTGCGCGAGCGGCTGTACACCGTCTCGCGGATCGTTGAGAAGCCCCGCCCTGAGCAGGTGTTTTCCCACTTCGCGATCCTCGGCCGCTATGTCCTCTCGCCGACCATCTTCAACCTATTGGAAACCATTCCGGCCGGTTACAACGGCGAAATCCAGCTCACCGACGGCATCAACGCCCTCTGCGACAAAGAACGTGTGCTCGCGCTGGACTTTGAAGGCAAACGCTATGACGCGGGCAATCCGCTCGGCTATTTGCAGGCGATCTTAGACCTGGGCGCAGAGCATCCGACGTTCGGCCCGGCGTTTACGGAGATGATCCGGGAGAAGGCCCGAGCCTTGCCCTCTTAGAGAAAGGCCCAGCGCGGCGGTGTTGACCTAATTAATACCCAAACTCCCCGCGCAACGACTCGTCGTTTTCCACCCAGTCTTTTTGCACGTCAAAAACACTGTACTCCTCGGGTGTATTGCGCACAACCACCCGCGCGATGCCCGCGTTGATGACCAAGCGTTTGCACATCGCGCAGGAGTTTGTCCCGGCGACCATTTCTCCGCTCTGGGCGTCACGGCAGGCGATGTACATCGTAGCGCCGAGCATCTCTTTGCGCGCGGCAGAGATGATGGCATTGGCCTCCGCGTGGACGGAGCGGCACATCTCATAGCGCTCACCGCGCGGGATGCCGAGTTGCTCACGCAGACAGTGTCCAAGGTCGATGCAGTTGGCGCGTCCTCTGGGCGCGCCCGTGTAGCCCGTGGAGACGATTTCATCGTGGTGGACGATGATCGCGCCAAAGTTGCGGCGTCGGCAGGTGCCGCGCTCGAGTACCACCTCGGCGATGTCCAGGTAGTAGTTTTCTTTGTCCCTTCGTGCCATGGAAAAGCTCTCCTCTCTGCGTTACCGATGAAACTGCCTATGTATGATTTATTGCCCTACCCCCGCCTGCGGCGGGGTAAACTGTTTCAAAAAAGCCCGCCCGGTTGTCCGGTCGGGCTTTCTACGAAGTCTCATAGAGTGTTCTGCCAAAGACGGAAAATAAAAATCCAATCGTTGTGAAGGCAGATTCATTCCGCCGCAACAACATCAATGCTCCAAATCCTCTAAAAACCGCAGTTTTTAGAGGACCTCAACAAATGGTTGTATCAAAGGCGAAGTTGCCCCCCGCCTTTGATACGATACGATCACGGGGCGATTGCCCCAAGATACTCAAACTGGTCTCGCGCGTGTAAGGGGCTTACACCACTTTCGCGGCGTTGACCTTGATGCCCGGGCCCATGGTCGTAGCCAGGACGCAAGAGCGCACATACTGCCCCTTGGCGGCGGCGGGTTTGGCTTTGAGAATCGCGGTAAACAACGTATTGAAGTTTTCCGTGAGCTTCTCGGCGCCAAAGGAGACCTTGCCCATCGGGCAGTGGATGATGTTCGTCTTATCCAAACGGTATTCGACTTTACCGGCTTTGATTTCAGCAATCGCACGGGCAACGTCCATCGTCACGGTACCGGCCTTCGGGTTCGGCATGAGGCCCTTCGGACCCAGCACCTTACCCAGACGACCGACGAGACCCATCATATCCGGGGTCGCGACAATGACGTCATAGTCGAAAAAGTTTTCACTCTGGATTTTGGTCACCATATCTTCCGCGCCAACGAACTCCGCGCCAGCCGCTTCGGCTTCCTTGGCCTTGTCGCCCTTGGCAAAGACGAGCACACGGCGCACCTTACCGGTACCGTGCGGCAGAACGACGGAACCACGCACCTGCTGGTCGGCGTGACGGGAGTCGACACCAAGCTTAACGTGAATTTCGACGGTTTCGTCAAACTTCGCTTTGGCGGTTGTGAGCAGGGTCTTTACGGCCTCATCGACGTCGTAGAGCTTCGCGCGGTCGATGTCCTTTACGCTGTCGCGATATTTCTTTCCTCTAAACATTGCCTACACCCCCCTATTCCTGTACGATGATGCCCATGCTGCGCGCCGTACCCGCGATCATGCGCATGGCCGCTTCGACATCGGCGGCGTTCAGATCGGGCTTCTTGAGCTCAGCGATCTTACGGACATCTTCTTTGGAAATCGTGGCCACTTTGGTCTTGTTGGGGGTGGCTGAGCCGGACTCGATCTTACAAGCCTTCTTGATGAGCACCGGCGCGGGCGGCGTCTTGGTGATGAACGAGAACGAACGGTCACCGTAAACGGTGATGACAACGGGGATCACGAGACCCACGTCGTTTTTCGTGCGCTCATTGAATTCCTTCGTGAAGGCCATGATGTTGACGCCGTGCTGACCCAGAGCGGGGCCGACCGGCGGCGCCGGTGTCGCTTTTCCGGCGGGGATTTGGAGTTTGATATACCCCAAGATTTTCTGCGCCATATGAATTCCTCCTGTTCTCTTTCGCCCCGAAGAGCCATGTAGCTCTCCGGCACGTGTTTGTGGTACGAGACCGATGATCCGGGCTAAGCACAACCACGGTCACGGCGACGCGGGGCGGAGCGCCCCTCCCACGCTATTTTCAGCCGTACACGGTACGGCAAGGGACACAAGCAACATCCACGGCGGCAACAGCGCACCGCCGAAACGTGAAGTCGACCTACTCCACCACGGGTTCGACTTGATCGAGCTCGAGCTCAACGGGCGTTTCGCGCCCAAACATGGAGACCACCACACGCACGCGGTTTTTGTCGAGCGCGATTTCCTCCACGGTGCCGATGAAGTTTTCGAGCGGCCCGTCGATGATTTTCACGCTGTCCCCAAGCGCGTAAGCCAAAACGATTTCATTTTTCTCCACGCCCAGCGCGGCGATTTCCTGCTCGGTCAGCGCCACAGGTTTGGAACCCGGCCCTACGAAACCCGTCACGCCGCGCGTATTGCGCACGACATGCCAGCTCTCGTCGGTCATCACCATTTTGACAAGCACATAGCCCGGAAACACCTTGCGTTCCACGGTTTTCCGCTTAGAATCCGTCACCTCGGTGACTTCGTGTACGGGTACATTGACCGCGTGAATCAAATCGTGCAGTTTCCAGTTTTCCACCGCTTTTTCAATGGTGGCGGCGACTTTGTTTTCATAGCCCGAATAGGTATGCACCACATACCACTTGGCGTTTCCCGTCATATCAAAGCTCCTACAGACCAAGACCCTGGCCCAGAATGACACGGACCAGTTGGCTGGAAACGAGATCAAAGACCGCCACAATGGCGCCCACCAGAATGACGGCGGCCACAACAATCAAGGTGTTGTTGATAACCTGTTTCGGTGTGGGCCAGACGACTTTTTTAAGTTCAGAACGCAGCTCACGCAGCCAAGTCTTAAAATTGAACGGCTTGCGATTGCGCACACGGACAGGTTTCGGTTTTTTCGCGGGCGTCAAATCCTTTTCGGGTTTTGTCGCCTCGTTTTGTTTTTCAAAATCGGACACAAATATCACCACCCAAAAAAATACGCGGGGGCCAAAAACGAGGGCGTGTCACCACAAGTGTGAAAACGTTGGCTTTTATTTGGATTCGCGGTGCGAGGTATGTTCGCGGCAGAAACGGCAATACTTATTCATTTCAAGGCGATCGGGGTCGTTTTTCTTGTTTTTCATGGTGTTGTAGTTTCTTTGTTTGCATTTGGTGCAGGACAGGGTGATCTTGACGCGCATGGCGCTTCATCCTTTCTCACGGCATCTTTCTGCGTATATGGAAATTTGACAACAAAAAAAGAACCCTTTCACAGGCAGTAGAATTATAGCACAGGGAAGCTCTCAGGTCAAATGTTTTTTTAAATTTTTCTATCTCTCTGGCCCGTTCCCCTTGCGCAAAAAGCCCCAAGGGGTGTATAATCACAACATTGTCTTTCGGCCACACTGTTTTTGGTGCCGAAATTTAGACTACACCCAACCCTGCGTGAGGTGAACAAACCATGCCCATCAAAATTCCCGATTCCTTACCGGCCCGTGCCATTTTGGAACAGGAGAATATTTTCACAATGACCGAGCGGCGGGCCGTCCATCAGGACATCCGCCCGCTGAAGCTGCTGATTTTAAATCTAATGCCCACAAAAATGGTGACCGAAACGCAGCTTCTGCGCGTGCTCTCCAACACGCCGCTGCAAATCGAGGTCACTCTTTTGCAAACCTCATCCTATAAATCCAAGAACACGCCCGAAGAGCATCTGCTCTCGTTTTACACGACCTTTGACAAAGTAAAAGACCAGCGCTTTGACGGACTCATCATCACCGGCGCGCCCGTGGAGACGCTCCCGTTTGAAGAGGTGGACTATTGGGAAGAACTCTGTGAGATCATGACCTGGTCAAAAACCAATGTCTACTCCACGTTTCACATCTGTTGGGGCGCGCAAGCGGGTCTCTATTTTCACCATGGTGTCCCGAAGTATCCGCTTGAGGATAAAGTGTTCGGTGTTTTCGAGCATGAATTGCTCGGGCGGCAGCCGCTCACACGCGGCTTTGACGATGTCTTTTTGGCCCCGCACTCCCGTCATACAGAAGTGCGCGCTGAAGATATCGAGGCTTCTCCAAACTTGCTTTTACTGGCCCAGTCACCACAGGCCGGCGTGTATTTGGCCATGACGCCGGACGGCCGCCAAGTCTTTGTGACGGGCCACTCCGAATATGATGCAAATACACTTTCAAAAGAGTATTTTAGGGATCTCGAGCGCGGCCTGCCCATTAAGCTGCCGCATCACTATTTTCCCGAGGACAACCCGAACAAAGCCCCCAAAAAAACCTGGCGCTCTCACGCCTATTTGCTCTATACCAATTGGCTGAATTACTATGTATATCAGGCCACCCCCTTTGATCTGGACACTTTGTCCGAAGTCACTGAAACGCCCGCCGCGCCGGAAAAGTAAATTAGGAGGTATTGTTATGTTCAGCGGAGGCAGTCCTTTCGGCGGCTCCGGCTCTTCGTCGGAGGGCCCGAACTATGAGGAAATCAAAGCCAAAGTAAAAAAAGCGCTCACCCACTATCTGGTGCCGCTTGTCATCGTGATCGTTGCCGTCGTCGCCTTTTTCTCCTCGGTCTATACGCTCAACTCCGGCGAAAACGGCGTCATCACGCGTTTCGGCCTCTATGTCGAAACCATTGAAAACCCGGGACTTCACTTCAGAGTGCCTTTCGTTGACCGCGTAGACATCGTCAACGTCGAAGGCATCTACCGCATGGAGTTCGGTTTTCGTAGCGGTCAAGCCACCTATCTCAACACCAACGCATCCCCTGAAACCACCGTGCTCGAAGAGTCTCTGATGCTCACGGGTGATGAAGACCTCGTAAACGCCGACTGGGTCATTCTCTACCGCATCAAATCGCCCACCGATTACCTGTTTAAGGTCGATGACCCCAACGGCACACTGCGCATCATCTCGGAGTCGGCCTACCGCCGTGTCGTCGCTTCCCACTCGCTCGACGACGTGCTGACCGACAAAAAGGACGACATCCAGCGTGAGATCATGGAAGATCTTCAGGACATCTGCAACAAATATCAAATCGGCGT
>CAYWWF010000060.1:0-10375 GCA_964461745.1 uncultured Oscillospiraceae bacterium
TGGCAAAAGTCGTTTCACGATAGAATTATTAGAAATAAGGAAGAGTATATAAAGAAATGGGAATACATAGATGCAAACCCATTGCATATAGAATCAAAAAACAAGACATAAAACGCGGGCGAACCAAGTTCGCCCCTACATACGGTTGTGTCATATCACAATACACCGCATGTTGATTAGGGACGAACTACGTTCGCCCATTCTTGGTTCAGGTATAGCCCCTTTTTTCCAGGGAATCAAGCCATTATTCTCCCTCGGGTGGTTGCACCTTCACGCGATCCGCTGCGGTATTCGGGGAAATGCTCAGAGGCTGACGGTTGAAGCGATAGACGCAATAGCGGAAAACATACTCGCCGTAAGCCTCACGTTCACCTGGCTCTTCGAGCTCCCAACCGGGCGTTGCGTCGAGATTTGGGCAGAAGCGGTCGGCGTTAGGAAACTCCAAGTCAATCTTTGTGATGTACGCCCGTTCGCAGTATGGCAGCAGCGTGTTGTAGACTTCCGCGCCACCGGCGACGAACACGTCTTCGGGGGGCGTGTCGGCGATCAGAGAAAACAGATGCTCCAAGGTGTAGGCGCATTCCGCGCCTTCGAGTGTCAGGGCCGGGTTGCGTGTCAGCACGATGTTGCGCCGTTCCACCAAGGCGCGACCGCCCGGCAGCGAGGCAAAGGTGTGCCGCCCCATGATGACGGTTTTACCGCGTGTCAGTGTCCGAAAACGCCGCAAATCGGGTGGAATGTACGCCAGAAGCTGGCCTTCGCGTCCAATGCCCCATTGCAGATCCACAATGGCCGAAATGTTCATGGTAAGCGCCTCCCCTGAAAATGTGTTGGTCTATATGTTTTTCTTTTTCCCCGCCTTCGGCGGGGAAAGTTATATAGCGACCTCAATGGTTCCAACAGTCGGATGGTATGTATAGTCCGTGACGGTGAAATCGTCGGGGGTAAACGCGTAAAAGTCCGTGACTTCGGGGTTCAGTGTCACCTGCGGCGCGGGATAGGGTGTGCGGGACAGCAGGGTTTCCACGAGCGGTACATGCCGGTCATAGATGTGCGCGTCGGCGATCACATGCAACAGGGTGCCGGGTTCTAAGTCCGACGCGCGCGCGAGCATCATCAGCAGCGCCGCGTATTGGCTGACGTTCCAGTTGTTTGCGGTCAGCATGTCCTGGGAGCGCTGGTGTAGTATGGCGTCGAGCCGTCGCCCGGTGACATGGGCCGTGAGACTGTAGGCGCAGGGGTAGAGGGCCATGTCGTGTAGGTCGTCGTGGTTGTAGAGGTTTGTGATCATTCGGCGGCTGTTTTTGTCGTGCCGCAGGTCATAGAGCAGGCGGTCGACTTGGTCAAACTCACCCTCGGGGTAGCGGTGCTTCTGGCGGAGCTGATAGCCGTAGGCGCGACCGATGGTGCCGTCCTCCCGGGCCCAGGCGTCCCAAATGCGGCTGCCGAGTTCATCGACACGGTTGGATTTCTTCTGCCAGATCCAGAGGACTTCGTCGACGGCGGTCTTGAAGTTTGTGCGCCGCAGGGTCAGCAGCGGAAACTCCTGTGTTAGGTCGTAGCGGTTTGTAAGGCCGAACAGGCGGATCGTATGGGCCGGGGTGCCATCCTCCCAGCGCGGACGCACGTCGGTGTCGCGGTCCCAAACGCCGTGGGTCAGGATGTCGTGACAGTTTTGTTGAAAGAGAATGTCGGCCTGGGACATGGGGCACCTCCGGTTACAGATAACAGATAACAGATAACAGATAATAGATAATAGATAATAGATAATAGATAATAGGTAATAGAGAATAGAGAATAGTTAATAGATAGAAACGGCTCGGAGGGCGACGGAACGCATGAAATGCGTTCCCTACATCAAACGAGAGACAGGGATTGGGTTCCGTTCCCCGTTACCCCAGCGTTTCCTGCCCCAGTCGGCTAAAGGGGTCGCAACCCCTTTAGCCGACTGGGGGGCTGGGGATTGTCAAGGGGAGGGGGCATTCGGAACCCCCACCCCTTGACCGTGCTTCTTTGGTTACTTTCTTGCATGAGCAAGAAAGTAACGCTCCCGTCCCCGGCAGGGAACACCCGGCAGGGAAAATTCATCTATACTGCCTTGACGCCGCGACGGCTAGCGCGTCGCAACGTTCGTTCTTTGGGTTTGAGGCGTGGCCTTTGACCCAGACAAAGCGCAGGGTATGCCGTTCGGAAAGCAGCAAAAGCGCTTCCCACAGGTCAGGGTTCAGGGCGGGCTGTTTGTCACTTTTCCGCCAGCCGTTTTTCCGCCAGCTTCGGGCCCAGCCCTTTTCCATGCCGTCGACGACATAGCGCGAGTCGGAATAAACCGTGACGTCGCAGGACTCTTTCAACGCGTTTAGACCTTCGATGACGGCGGTGAGTTCCATGCGGTTGTTGGTGGTTTCCGCTTCCCCGCCGGAGAGCTCTTTTTCGAGCTCTTTATAGCTAAGAATCGCGCCCCAGCCACCCGGGCCGGGGTTGCCGGAACAGGCGCCGTCGGTGTAGAGTGTAACGGTTTTCATGGGGTATCGTCATCCGTTTCCACCGGGGATTCGGTGTTTTCCGTTAGAACTTCGGTAACGGTCACAAGTGGCTTATCATCCGGCGTCACGCCGTTGCCCGCAATGTTATCGCCGCCGCCCTCCACATCTTCGCCTTCCGCGCCCTCATCATGCTCCTCTTTGGCGGTGCGGGCGACGCCGATGATGCGCGCGCCCTCGGAAAGACGCATAAGGATGACGCCCTGGGCGCTGCGCGCGTAAACGTTGATGTCGGAGGCGGGCATACGGATGATCGTGCCGTCGTCAGAGATGATGAGCACGTCGTCCTCTTCACGGACGATCTTTATCCCGGCGACTTTGCCGGTTTTCTCCGTCAAATGGTGGTTGCGCAGACCCTTGCCGCCGCGTTTTTGCGCTTCGCCGCCGCGCTTGTACTCGTCAAGCTCCGTGCGCTTGCCATAGCCGTACTCGGTGACGGTGAGCAAGGTGTCGCCCGCATGGACGCGCGCTGCACCCACAACATAGTCGCCCTCGTTGAGGCGGATGCCGCGGACACCCTGGGCGTCGCGGCCCATTTCGCGCACGTCGGTTTCCGGGAAGCAGATCGCAAAGCCTTCACGCGTGGCCAGAATCAGTTCTTGGTCACCACGGGTTTTGCGCACGGCGATGAGTTCGTCGTCCTCGGACAAGGTGATCGCGCGGATGCCCGCGCGGCGGGAGGTTTCCAGTCTGTCCAGACGGATGCGCTTGACGGTACCGGCCTTTGTGATCATCACGAGATATTCATTCGTCTCATCGTCGCGCACGGGGATCATCGCGTTTACGCGCTCACCGGGTTCGAGCGGAAGGAGATTGATAATGTTCGAGCCGCGCGCCGTGCGGGTGGCTTCGGGGATGAAGTAGCCTTTTTTGCGGTAGAGGCGCCCACGATTTGTGAAGAACAGGAGCTGGTCGTGTGTAGATGCGACAAACAGCTCGTCGAGATAGTCCTCATCGCGGACATTCTGCGCCGAAACGCCTCGACCGCCGCGCCGCTGGGCGCGGTAGCTGGATTTCGGGCAGCGCTTGATGTAGCCCATGTGGGTGAGCGTGTAGACACAGTCTTCGCGCTCAATCAAATCTTCGATGTCGATTTCGTCGTCGACGGGTACGATTTCCGTGCGGCGCGCGTCGCCGAATTTTTCCGCAATCGTGGACAACTCTTCGCGCACAATCGCCATGACCTCGGCGGGCGAGGCCAAAATTTCCTCGTAGCGCGCCATTTTGATCAGCAAGTCTTGGTATTCGGCCTCAATTTTGTCGAGTTCCAGGCCGGTGAGGCGTCCGAGGCGCATGTCCACGATGGCTTGGGCCTGGATGTCGGTCAGCGCGAAGCGCTCGATCAGTCCGGCCTTGGCTTCGGGGATCGCGCGGGACGCGCGGATGATTTTCACGACGTCGTCGGTGTACTGCGCGGCGATGCGCAAGCCCTCTAAGATGTGCGCACGTTCGCGCGCTTTTTTGAGGTCGTACTGCGTGCGCCGGACGACAATTTCCCGCTGATGGTCGAGGTAATGCGTGAGCATCTCCTTGAGCGAGAGGGTTTGTGGGCGACCGTCGACAAGGGCCAGCATGTTGATCGCAAAGGTGCTTTGCATGGCCGTGTGGGCGTAGAGCTTGTTGAGCACGATTTGCGCGTTGGCGTCGCGCTTTAAGTCGATGACGATTTTCATGCCGCCGCGGTCGGTTTCGTCACGCAGGCCCGAAATGCCTTCGATGGTTTTATCTTTGACAAGCTCGGCGATGGACTCGACGAGCCGGGATTTGTTGACCTGATAGGGGATTTCATTCACGACAATGCGGGTTTTGCCGCCGTGCTCCTCGATGTTAGCGCGCGCGCGGACTTTCACGCGGCCCCGGCCTGTCGCATACGCCGCGCGGATGCCGACGCGGCCCATGATGATACCGGCGGTCGGGAAGTCCGGGCCCTCGACGACTTCAAGCAGGTCGATGAGCTCGGCTTCGGGGTTGTCGATGAGCATGAGCGCGGCGGAGATGATCTCCCGGAGGTTGTGCGGCGGGATGTTCGTGGCCATGCCGACGGCGATGCCCGCCGAGCCGTTGACGAGCAGGTTCGGGAAGCGCGAGGGCAGCACCCAAGGCTCTTTTCGGGAGTTATCGTAGTTCGGGACAAAGTCCACGGTGTCTTTTTCGATGTCGGCCATCATGTACATGGCCATCTTGGACATGCGCGCTTCCGTATAACGGTAGGCGGCGGGCGGGTCGCCGTCGACGGAACCGAAGTTGCCGTGGCCGTCGACGAGGGTGTAACGCAAAGAGAAGTCCTGCGCCATGCGCACGAGCGCATCGTAAACCGAGGCGTCGCCGTGCGGGTGGTAACGGCCCAGCACGTCACCGACGGCGGTCGCGGACTTGCGGAACGGGCGCTCCGGGGTGAGGTTTTCCTCAAACATCGTATAGAGGATGCGGCGGTGCACGGGTTTTAAGCCGTCGCGCACATCCGGCAGCGCGCGGCCGACGATAACCGACATGGCGTAGTCGATGTAGGAGCGCTTCATTTCACGCTCGAGATCCACCGATAGAATTTTTTGGTTTTCGAAATCAACCGGGTGTTTGGAATCGGACATGGATACACCACCAAATATTCAGATAACAGATTATAGATAACAGGTAACAGGTAACAGGTAACAGGTAACAGATAACAGGTAGGGATGCGTCCCGGCTGAGGTTCTCTGCGGGGGCTTCCCTGCGGGGGCTTCCCTGCCGGGGACGGGGGCGTTCCTTTCTTGCTCGTGCAAGAAAGGAACCAAAGAAGCACGGTTAAGGGGGAGAGGGTTCCGTATGCCCTCTCCCCCTTAACAATCCCCCACGCCCCAGACGGCAAAGGGGCTTCGGCCCCTTTTGATACCCCAGGGGGTTGGAACGAAGGGAACGGGGGAGACGGGCACCCAGTGTGATAATTTTGCATTTAATTTCCACCGTCAGCCATAGTCGTTGGGGGGCGAAGTAAGGGAATTGAGAACAGATAGGAAAACGGCCCCACGGGTGTGTCTGGCGGGGTGTTAAAGAAAAAGATGCTACCTTCGCAGTTTCGTTTCTCTTGTCCCCTTCGTTCCCCCGTTCCCATCCCATGGGGTATCAAAAGGGGTCGCAACCCCTTTTGCCGACTGGGGGAAGGGGATTGCCAAGGGGAAGGGGCATTCGGAACCCCTTCCTCTTGGCCACGTTCTTTGGTTACTTTCTGTCGTGCAACAGAAAGTAACGCTCTCGTCCCCCGCAGGGAAAGTGAGAAAAGAACATCGCCAAAAAGTCAGGGGCCTACAGCGAATACTAAACGTCCAAATTTACCACTTGTTTGGCATACTGCTCAATGAACTCACGTCTGGGTTCAACACGGTCGCCCATGAGCACGGTGAAAATCTGATCCGCCGAGACGGCGTCTTCGAGTTCGACGCGCAAGAGCGTGCGGTGTTCGGGGTTCATCGTGGTTGCCCAGAGCTCTTCGCCGTCCATTTCACCGAGACCTTTGTTGCGTGAGACTTCGATTTTGTCCCGGATGGCGGGATCGCCACCGGACATCTCGTCGAGCGTTTGGTCGCGTTCGCGGTCGGTGTAAGCATAGCGCACCTGTTTGCCGCGCGTGAGCTTATAGAGCGGTGGCTGGGCGATATAGACATGGCCCTCTTCAATCAGCGGACGCATGAAGCGGAAGAAGAAGGTCAGTAGCAGCGTGCGGATGTGTGAGCCGTCGACGTCGGCATCGGCCATGAGCACAATCTTATTGTAGCGCAGGCGCTCGAGGTTGAATTCGTCGCCAATGCCGGCGCCGAGCGCCGTGATCACCGGCATGAGCTTTTCGTTGCCATAGACTTTGTCGAGCCGCGCCTTTTCGACGTTGAGCATCTTACCCCAGAGCGGCAAGATGGCCTGATAACGGCTGTCGCGCCCGGCCTTGGCGCTGCCGCCCGCACTGTCGCCCTCGACGATGTAGAGCTCGGTCAGCGACGGGTCGCGCTCGTTGCAGTCGAAGAGTTTGCCGGGCAGGGACGCGCCCTCGAGTGCTGTTTTGCGACGGGTGAGGTCACGCGCGCGCCGCGCGGCTTCGCGGGCCCGGGCCGCGGTGACGGCCTTGTCCATGATCGCGCGCGCCACGGAGGGGTTTTCCTCTAAAAACGCGCCGAGGTGTTCGGTGACGATGTTGTCGACGAGTGTGCGCATGTCGGCGTTGCCGAGCTTCGTCTTTGTCTGGCCCTCAAACTGGGCTTCGACGAGTTTGACGCTGATTACAGCGGTGAGGCCTTCGCGCACGTCTTCGCCCGCGAGGTTTTTGTCGTCGGCCTTCAAGAAGTTGTGCCGCCGGGCGTAGTCGTTGATCACGCGGCTCAGCGCGTTCTTAAAGCCGGTCTCGTGCATACCGCCCTCGGTCGTGCGGATGTTGTTGGCAAAGGAGTAGACCGTCTCATTGTAGGCGTCGTTGTATTGCAGCGCGATTTCGGCCATGTTGTCGCCCTTTTCGCCGCGAATCGCGATGACTTGATCGTGCAGCGGTGTGCGGTTTTGGTTGATATACGAGACAAAGGAGGACAGGCCCCCCTCATAGCAAAGCTCTTTGACGCGCGCCGGGGTCTCCCGCGCGTCGGTCAGCGTCAGACGCAGGCCCGCGTTTAAGAAGGCTTGTTCGCGCAGACGGGAAAGCAGGGTGTCGAAGTCATAGACCGTGTCATCAAACATTTCGGGGTCGGGTTTGAAGCTGACGACAGTCCCCGTGCCCTCGGCGGGGCCAACGACGCTTAGCGGTTCGGTGACGTCGCCGCGCTGGAAGGCCAGGCGGTGCAACTTGCCGTTTTGCCGGATCTCCACACGCAACCACTCGGACAAGGCGTTGACGACCGACGCGCCGACACCGTGCAAACCGCCGGAAACTTTATAGCCGCTGCCGCCGAACTTGCCGCCCGCGTGCAGCACGGTAAAGACCACTTCGACAGCCGAGTGACCGGTGGCGTGCATGTCCACCGGAATGCCGCGCCCATCGTCGGAGACGGTGATTGCGTCACCGGGCTCGATGGTCACATGGATGTTGCGGCAGTAACCGGCCAGGGCTTCGTCGATGGCGTTGTCCACGATTTCATAGACCAGATGGTGCAGGCCCCGGCTCGACGTCGTGCCGATATACATACCCGGGCGTTTGCGGACGGCCTCGAGACCTTCTAGGACCTGTATTTGTGAGGCGTCATAATTTTGCTGACTCATGGAAACCTCCTGGGTGGAAAGACTCCGCGGGGGGTTGTGCTGCGCGGCCACAGAAAAACGGGCACAGGCCGGACAAGAATAAATCATGTCATGCTATTATACAGAACATTCTCCGGTTCTACAAGTAGTTTTTGCCGATTTTAGGAAGATTTGAGAAAAAGTTTTTGCTGAATATTCCTACAGCTTCGGGCAATTTTACCCGTATGAGCGACCCGCAGTGTGACAAAACCCAGCAGGAAATGAAACCCACAAAGTAGCGCAGGTTTGTGACTGGCAAACAGAAGGAAAACAAAAAAGGGACAAGACCTCACCCTGTCAAAAACATGCCCGATTGCACATTTTGTTTTGGGGGTGAAAGCTTGTCCATATCGTTGTTTGCCCTTCCCTCGGCATAGGCGGGGGAAGGGCAAAGCCATGGGCTACTCCCAGTCGGCGAAGCCTTGGCCTAACACTTCGCTGGCCTCGGTTTGGATTACAAACGCGTGGGGGTCGATTTCGCGCAGCAATTTTTTCAGCGAGGCAATCTGTTGTCGTTTGACGACACAGAGGATTACGGTTTGCGGCGCACCGGTGTGGCCGCCGTGGCCCTCGAGCAAGGTGATGCCACGGCGCAGGCGCTCCGAGATGGCTTTTCGGATGGCCTCGGTTTGCGGAGAGATCACGTAGACCACACGGGCCGTCGCAGTGCCGTAGAGGATGGTGTCAATGGTCTTTGAAGAGACGAAGAGCGCTACCCCGGCGTACAGGATGTATCGCAAGCCGCCGAAGACCAGGCCCGAGAGAGACAGCACGACGACGTCGATGGCCAAAATGAGCTGACCCATAGACATGTGCGGGATCAGGTGGCGCAAGAGCTGGGCGGCGATGTCCGAGCCGCCGGTGGTGGCCCCGCGGGAAAACACGATGCCGAGGCCGACGCCCATCAGCAGTCCGCCAAAGATCGCTGCGAGCAGCGGCTCGACGTGCGTGATCGGCACAAAGGCGGTTGAGAGGCTCAGAAAGACCGAAGACATGACCGTGCCATAAATCGTGTAGAGCAAAAATTTGTGGCCCGAGACGCGCCAGCTCATCAGAAACAGAGGAATGTTCAGCAGCAAAACAGAGAGGCTGATCGGCACCGCCGGAAACAGGTGGTGGATCATCATGGATATGCCCGTCACACCGCCGGAGACCACGTTGTGCGGCTGTAAAAATGAGGTGACAGAGACGGCAAGGAACGCGGCACCCGCCGCGATGACGACCAAGTCGAATACGGTGGTCAACACGCGATGTTTCATAGTTTTTCTCCCTTCGGGGGTGCCTGAGGTTTGCGTACAAGGGAAGCCCTACAATTGCTTATGGTGTTATTCTCTTCCGCTCGGGGTTTTTTATCCGTGTGGGGCGGTGTGTGGGGACGGTTCGCATACAATGCGAACCGTACACGCGGGGTTTGGGTCTGCGTGTTGCCCTGTAGGGAACGCATTGTATGCGTTCCGAGGGGGTGAAAAATTTGGGCGCGGGGGAAGGGGAAATGGATGTTTGGCAGGCGGAGCGACGAGGGTATTGAGGACGGTTCGCATACAATGCGAACCCAACACGATGCGGGATGTGTTTTTTCGCCTTGTAGGGAACGCATTGTATGCGTTCCGTGGGGGTAAAAAATTTGGGCGCGGGGGAAGGGGAAATGAGGATGTTTGGCAGGCGGAGCGACGAGGGCATTGAGGGCGGTTCGCATACAATGCGAACCCTACAAGGTGTGGGATGTGTGTTTTTCGCCTTGTAGGGAACGCATTGTATGCGTTCCGTGGAGGTAAAAAATTTGGGCGTGGGGAGGAGAAATGAGGATGTTTGGCAGGCGGAGCGACGAGGGTATTGGGGACGGTTCGCATACAATGCGAACCCTACACGCGGGGTTTGGGTCTGCGTGTTGCCCTGTACAGCAAAAAGGCCGCCTTGACGGGGTGTCAAGGCGGCCCTAGGAGACATTTTACAGGTTCAGTGAGATGTTATCGGTGCCGTTGCGCTCAAATTCCGCGATGTAGGTCCCGATGCGCTCGTTGAGTTCATCAAGGTTGTCTTCGTCTAAGTCTTCGGCCTGCATGTCGCGGCGCGCGAGCTCTTCGGCCAATATTTCAAAAAATACGGTGTCTTCATAGTCCATGATGGCTTCATGAATGCCGCCTTCGACAAAGGCGCGGGAAGGGATGATCTCACTTCCAAAGTGTTCATAGAGCGCATGAAGCTCCCTCTCCTTGCAGTGGGCAAAGACGGCGCTCTCCACCTCGTCGTAGTCAACAATTCGGTCGTTGCCACGGGCGGAGTTCAAAATCCAATTGCCGATGTAGACCAAATCCAACAGGCGGCGAAATTGTTTTGGGGTCAGTTCGAGTTGCATACAGGAAACACCTCCATTCCAAGGCCGATACAGCGAACCGCGGCGGCCAAGAGGGCAAAACAGTGAACAAACCGGCCCCGCCGCCGGCCACAAGGCAAACGCCTTTGATACCAATCTCCCATAAAGCAGTCGATATCTTTACGGTCTTTTTGTCGCCTGACTTCGTCACCAGAAGAACGAACACACAAAGTATTCCTCCCTCCTCTTCCTTGTCAGACGACAAAAATCCTCGTAAATCTTGTCGACCCAT
>CAYWWF010000061.1:0-10365 GCA_964461745.1 uncultured Oscillospiraceae bacterium
CATGGCCACCGACGTGATTGGCGAAGATGCCAAGGCTCGTGCCGCAGCGCTGAAAGAAGGCGAAGTGCTGCTGCTTGAAAACGTGCGCTACCACGCCGAAGAAGAGAAGAACGATCCGGATTTTGCGCGTGCGCTTGCGGATTTGGCCGATGTGTATGTCAACGACGCTTTTGGTACTTCGCACCGGGCGCATGCCTCAACGGCTGGCGTGGCGGATTATCGTCCCGCTGTCTGCGGCTACCTGATCGGCAAAGAAATTGACATCATGGGGAAAGCCTTATCCGACCCGAAGCGCCCGTTTGTGGCCATTCTTGGCGGCGCAAAGGTCTCCGACAAGATCGGCGTCATCAACAACCTGCTCGAAAAAGTCGACACCCTGATCATTGGCGGCGCGATGGCTTACACCTTCCTGAAGGCAAAGGGTATGCCCATCGGTCAGTCCCGCGTTGAGGAAGACAAACTGGACTATGCCCGTGAAATGATTCAAAAGGCCGAAGCCAAGAAAGTAAACTTCCTGCTTCCGGTGGACAATCTCTGTGCCGACCATTTTGCCGCCGACGCCGAGATTACCGTCTGTGCTTCCGGCGAAATGCCTGAGAACCTCATGGGTCTGGACATCGGGCCAGAGACCGCCAAGCTCTATGCCGAGGCTGTCGCGGGCGCGGGCACCGTGGTCTGGAATGGGCCGATGGGTGTCTTTGAGTTTGACCGCTTCGCCGAAGGTACGCGCGCCGTGGCCCGGGCCATCGCCGGTAGCAATGCCGTCAGCATCATCGGCGGCGGAGACAGCGCCCACGCTGTTGAGCAGCTCGGGTTTGCCGAACAAATGACGCACATCTCCACGGGTGGCGGTGCCTCTCTGGAATTTCTTGAGGGTCTGGATCTGCCCGGCATCGCCTGCCTGCTTGATAAGTAGGACGGTTCTTCGCGGTTCGAAAAACTAAGGCAACCTGCAAGTGTTTGCGCGCCATCCATTTGCACGAGGTTGTCCGATAGGGAGAGAGGTTCCATTATGAACAGAAGATATCGTAAGACCATCATCGCCGGGAACTGGAAAATGAACAATGTGCCCTCTGAAGCGCGTACGCTGATCGATCAGCTCAAACCGCTGATCTCCAAGGCCAAATGGTGCGAAGTCGTTCTCTGTGTGCCGTATGTTGATATCCCCATCGCGTTGCGTGCGCTGAAAGATTCGCGTATCGCCGTCGGTGCCCAGAACCTTCACCATGAAAAGGCCGGGGCATACACCGGCGAAGTGTCCGCCGAAATGCTCAGAGACCTCGGTGTCAAGTATGTCATCATCGGCCACTCTGAGCGCCGCGCGTACTGTGGGGAGACCGACGCCTTGGTCTCCAAAAAGGTTCACCGTGCCCTCGATGTGGGTCTGCGTCCAATCGTCTGCGTCGGCGAATCCCTTGAGCAGCGTGAACAGGGCGTTACGATGGAGCTCATTGCGATGCAGGTCAAAATCGCGCTGAAAGACGTGCCGGTCGAAAAACTGCGTCAGATCGTCTTTGCTTACGAGCCCATTTGGGCCATCGGCACCGGCCGTACCGCCACCGTCGAGCAGGCAAACGAAGTTGGCGCGTGGATTCGCGCGACCATCCGCGGCCTCTACGGCGCCCGCGCCGCGCGCTCCGTCACGATTCAGTACGGCGGTTCTATGAACGCCGGAAACGCCAAGAATTTGCTGGCCCAGCCGGATGTCGACGGCGGCCTTATCGGCGGCGCGTCCTTGACGGCCGTTGATTTCGCGGCGATTGTCCACGCGGCCAACCAGTAAAGATTATCTTTCTAAAAACTGCGGTTTTTAGAAAGAGGGGAACAATGATGTTGTGAAGTCGGAATGAATCCGCCTCCACAACGATGGAATGACGAGGGTTTTTAGAGGCACCTGATTGTAAAGCGGTTTCTTCCTCCGGACGTGGTCCCCGTAGGGTCTGCGTCCGGGTGGATTCATTTTCGCGTATGGAATATTCATGAGATAGGAGACTTACGAATGAAAAAGGTAGTAGAAATCCTGGATGTTTTGGGAAGAGAGATTCTCGACTCTCGCGGCAATCCGACGGTTGAAGTCGAAGTGACGGTCGAGGACGAAAGTGGCGTGTATGTCGGCCGCGCGGCTGTGCCTTCGGGCGCTTCCACGGGTATCTTTGAGGCCTGTGAGCTGCGTGACGGCGACAAAGAGCGCTATCTCGGCAAGGGTGTTTTGAAAGCGGTCGAAGCGGTCAACACCGAAATCGCCGACGCCATCATCGGCTTCAACGCGCTGGATCAAGTGGCCATCGACCAGGCGCTCATCGCGCTCGACGGCACGCCGAACAAGTCCCGCCTCGGTGCCAACGCGATTCTCGGCGTCTCAATGGCTTGCGCTAAAGCCGCGGCTGAAGCTCTGGGTTTGCCGTTGTACAACTACATCGGCGGTGCCAATGCGAAAGTGTTGCCGGTTCCGATGATGAACATCTTAAACGGCGGCGCTCACGCGTCCAACAACGTGGACATCCAGGAATTCATGGTCATGCCTGTCGGTGCCGATTCTTTTGCCACCGCGCTGCGCTGGTGTGCGGAAGTCTTCCACAACTTAAAGAAGATTCTTTCCGAAAAGGGTCTGACGACTGCGGTCGGCGACGAGGGCGGCTTTGCCCCGAACCTGAAAAAAGACGAAGACGCGCTGAAGGTCATCGTCGAAGCCATCCAGCGCGCCGGTTACGAGCCGGGTAAAGATTTCTTCATTGCCATCGACGCCGCGACGAGCGAGTGGTACCGTGAAGACGGCACCTACTTCCTGCCGAAGGCCAAGAAGGTCATGACGCGCCGTCAGATGGTGCGCATGTGGAAGGGCTTCTCGACCCGTTATCCGATCATCTCGATGGAAGACTGCATGGCCGAAGACGACTGGGAAGGCTGGCAGATGCTGACCGAAGCCCTCGGCGACAAGGTTCAGCTCGTCGGCGACGACCTGTTTGTCACAAACGTCGCGCGTCTCTCCCGCGGCATAGAGAGCAAAGTGGCCAACTCCGTGCTTGTCAAGGTCAACCAGATCGGTACCCTGACCGAAACGTTGGACACCGTGCAGATGGCCAACCGCGCCGGTTACACTGCCGTCGTGTCCCACCGCTCCGGTGAGACCGAGGACGCGACCATCGCCGACATCGCCGTCGCGCTCAACGCGGGCCAGATCAAGACCGGTGCCCCGTCACGCACGGACCGCGTCGCGAAGTACAACCAACTGCTGCGCATCGAGGAAGAGCTCGGCGAGAGCGCGCAGTACCTGGGTCGCGCGTCCTGGTTTAACCTAAAGTAAAAAGTGTAGCCGCCGAAGGGCGGAAATAAAGGCAAGGGGCTGTTGTGATACAGCCCCTTGTATATTTGTCGGTACTTTGCGGCACCATTCACATAGGTAGGGAGCGACGCCCACGTCGCTCCGGCAATACATGTCCATTGGAATGCCAACGTATAAGGGAAGTTTGACATAGCGGTTGCGCAAGACCGGAGCGACGCGGGCGTCGCTCCCTACCCGCTCCCTTTTATGCGTGTCCCGTGATAAGCACCAAACTCGCACTTGACACACTCTGTGGCCAGGCGGTATATTAAAAGGAAAAGCGGCGGAAACACACGAACCAAGTACCCGGCTGACCAAATTGACTTTTTGGGGAGGCATTGAGATGAGAGTATTCATCTATGGGGACAACGTGGACACGGAGGCAATCCTGCCCGCTCGCTATCGCGCTGAGAGCGACCCAAAGCAATGGGCCGCCCATTGCTTTGCGGATCTTGACGACAACTTTGCCCGCTCGGTGCACGAAGGCGACGTGATTGTCGCGGGTCTTGCCTTCGGTTGCGGCTCAGCACCCGGCTCAGCACTGATCGCCTTGCGCGACAGTGGTGTAGCTTGCGTCATCGCCCGTAGCTTTTCGCGCATCTTTCACCGGGACGCGCTGCGCCTGGGGTTCCCGTTGCTCAGTTGTCCGGAGGCCGTAGACGCCATTCGGCCCGGGGATACGCTGTCGGTGCGCCCGGAGGAGGGTGTTATTCGCAACGAGACAACAGGTCAGGTGTTTGCTGCGACGCCTATGCCTAGCGCTGTAGCGGATATGCTCGCGTTTCACGACGAGCGCAAGAAGGACGAAACGAAAGCGCTGGTGGTCAAAAAATCCGGCGGTGTCGAGCCGTTTGATGAGATGAAGATTTACTACAGCTTGGCGGCCGCGTCGGACGAAATCAACATGCCGTTGCCGCACGCAAATCTGATGCTGTTGTCTTCCGATGTCGGTCGGCGGGCCCACGACGGCATCACCACGGCCCAGCTTCGCGAACTCATTGCAACAATCTTGAAAGAACAGGGCTACGGCGCCATCGCCGAGGCCTATGCGCGCCGCTAAGCGGCCGCGCGGGAGGAATAGTATGTGGACAGTGTTGTCCTTGTATCGCGCGCTGAAACAACAACAGGAGACGTCCGAAGGCGTAGCCTCGCCAAAGCGTGATCTTCCGGCCTTTCCGGAGGGTGACGTAACCCTTCAAGGTTGGGTACGCACCGTGCGGGCTTCCAAGCATTTTGCCTTTTTGGAGCTTGCGGACGGCTCAACCGTAAAAAGCATACAAGTGGTTCTGGACGAAGCGCTTCCGAACTTCACAGAGATTACGAAGCTCAATGTGGGTGCGGCCGTAGAGGTCTCTGGCTCCCTAGTGCTCACACCGGAGGCACGTCAGCCGTTTGAAATGAAGGCGACATGTGTTCGTGTCGAGGGGAGCAGTCCACCCGAATATCCATTGCAAAAAAAGCGTCATTCACTCGAATTTTTGCGCGGGATCACGCATCTGCGTCCGCGTACCAACACCTTTCAATCCGCATTTCGTGTCCGTAGCGAGGCGGCTTTTGCGATCCACGACTTTTTCCACAGCCGTGGGTTTCTCTATGTACACACGCCAATCATCACTGCCTCCGATGCCGAGGGCGCGGGGGAGATGTTCCGCGTGACAACACTTCCGGCGGAAAACCCGCCGCGCCTTCCGGACGCGGGGCAGGTGTCGGGGCAAGAGGCTGGGGCCCCTGAGGGCACTGTGGATTTTTCGCAGGACTTTTTTGGATGTAAAACGCACCTCACGGTCTCCGGCCAACTGGAGGCCGAGGCTTACGCGCTCGCGTTTGGGAAGACCTACACTTTCGGGCCGACGTTTCGCGCAGAGAACTCCAATACACCGCGTCACGCCGCCGAATTCTGGATGATCGAGCCTGAAATGGCTTTTGCCGACCTTGAAGACGACATGCGCCTGGCCGAAGATATGGTCAAGCATGTGTTGGCTTATGTGCTGGAAGCCTGTCCGCATGAAATGGAGTTTTTCAACACACATGTGGATACGGGTCTCGAGGCCAGGCTTACGCACATTTTGACCTCTGAATTTGGCCGATTGCCCTACACCGAGGCCATAAAGATCCTGGAGCAGAGCAAAGAGACCTTCACCTATCCCGTTTACTGGGGTTGTGATCTCAAGACCGAGCACGAACGCTATCTGACCGAGACCGTCATGCATAAGCCGGTTTTTGTTACGGACTATCCACAGGAAATCAAGGCTTTTTATATGCGCCAGAACGACGACGGACGCACGGTGGCTGCAATGGATCTGCTCGTGCCGGGCGTTGGCGAACTCATTGGCGGCAGTCAGCGTGAAGAACGCTATGACCGTTTGCGTGCGCGACTGGAAGCCATGGGTCTGCCCGTGGAATCCTATGCGTGGTATTTGGATCTGCGCCGATTCGGCGGCACTCGACACGCAGGTTTTGGCCTGGGCTTCGAGCGTCTCATCCTCTATCTCACGGGCCTTGCGAACATCCGGGACGTCATACCGTTCCCACGCACGGCCGGATCGGCGGGGATTTGATGGCACTAAGACGAGAATCCATGTGGACGTCAAAGGACGGCTTGATTTCGCCTGAAGACTTTGACGCGGATAGGCAAACGCTGTCGGCGTCGGCGGTTGGGGCTGCCGGCGCGGACACGGCGCTGCCCGCGCGCGACAGTGCGGATTGGGCCGAGCGCATGGCCTATTTGCTTTGCGCCCACATTGCGCGCTATGAGCGCCTGGCCGTGCTCTATTCCGGTGGCGCGGACTCTACGCTGCTTTTGGCATTGGCCGTATCGGCGCTCCCGTCAGAGGACGTTTTGGCGCTTACGGTGGAGACACCGTTGAGAAGCCATGGCGATCTGGCGGAGATGCAGGCGTATACGCGGACTTTGGGGGTTATTCATGAAGTGCTGGCCCTCGATCCGCGGCGTCACCCGGCGGTGTTTCGCAATGGCGTCGACCGCTGTTATCATTGTAAAGACACGGTGCTTCAAGCCGTGGAGGAAGCGGTGCGTCGGCACGGCGCGTTTCAACTGGCCGACGGCACGATTGGGGAGGACGAGAGCGCCTACCGCCCGGGGCGGCGCGCACTTACAGAGCACGGTGTCGTCAGCCCCTTGGGGGACATGGGCCTCAGCAAGCAAGATGTACACGCGCTGTCGGCGTTTCTCGGCCTGCCGACGGCCGGGAGACCTTCGGAGGCCTGCCTTGCGACGCGGCTTCCCTACGACACCGATCTCACCGATGCGGTGCTTGCGCGTGTCTTCGCGGCGGAAGAACACTTACATGCGCTGGGGTTTCCGGTCTGCCGCGTGCGCACGCACGGGGATGTGGCGCGCATTGAGGTGCCCGTACAAGACATCCCCGCGCTTTGTGGCTGTGAAGACTTAGCCCCGGTGTTACAAGCGCTTGGATATCGACATGTGGCCGTGGACGTAGAAGGACTACGCAGCGGGTCATTTGACACGGCACTGCGCCCATAAAACTCTACATACCGGAGATTTCCGATGCTCAGGGGGCACAGCGCGTCCAGGTGCGGCGTTGCCGTTATGCTAGACGGGAGGGCTTTTATGAAGGTTCTATACTTTGATTGCGCCTCAGGCATCAGCGGCGACATGGCCGTGAGCGCGCTTGTGGATCTCGGTGTGCCCCAGGATGTGTTGAAAGAGACTGTGGCCGCTCTGCGCCTTGAGGGCGTTTCCCTTGAGTGGTCGCGTGTTAAAAAATGTGGCATAGAGGGCCTCTCTTTGCGCGTGGAAGAGCAGGGAGGCCGCGGCGGCGCGCACGGCAGCTACCAGCCAGTATCGGAACACACCCATGAATCCGAGACGCACCATTCCCATGGACATGAGGAGCACCACATTCACACCCACCCGCACGCTCACGCGGCGGCGCATCACGCGCATGGCAAAGACGCCATGGGCCCGGAGCCACACACGCACGCGCCGCACCGAACGTTCCGAGACATCCGCGAACTGCTCGAGACTTCGGCACTGCCCAAAGCCGTGCGGGAGAAGGCACTCGGCGTCTTCGAGATCATCGCCGAGGTCGAGGGGAAAATTCACGGGCAGAATCCCGAGGACGTGCATTTTCACGAAGTGGGCGCTACGGATTCCCTTGTGGACATCGTCGGCTTTATGGCGGCTTTGCACTATCTGCAGCCGGATCGTGTCGTGTTTTCGCGCGTCAAAGAGGGCTGCGGCGTCGTGAACTGTGCGCATGGGCGGCTACCGGTGCCCGTGCCCGCGACGCTTGGTATTCTGCGCCACTGCGGTGCGTATGTCGACTTCACCGACACACCCGGCGAAATGGTGACACCCACGGGTGCGGGTTTGATGGCCGCCGTCGGGGATGAGTATGGCTCTTTGTGCCCGTCCGGGCGCATTGAGGCCATCGGCTACGGCGCGGGCGAGCGCGACTACGCCCATCCGAACATCTTGCGCGCGCTTTGGGTGGACACGAATGAGACCGCGCAGCACGACCAGATTTGCGTGCTCGAAACCGCGATGGACGACATCACCGGCGAGGAGTTGGGCTACTGTCTCGAAATGATCATGGAAGCTGAGGCGCTCGACTGCTACCTCACGCCGATTGCGATGAAAAAGAACCGTCCGGGCCATCTGCTCACGGTCTTGTGTCGCCTGGAGGACGAGGGCAAGCTCGTCGAGATCTTGCTGAAAAATACGCCCACACTGGGTCTGCGCCGCCGCGTGGAACATCGCCATGTCATGCAGCGCACGATGGAAAAGCGAAAGACCCGCCTCGGGGAAGTGGCCGTGAAGGTGGCCCAAATTGGGCGCACCGTGAAAGAAAAGCCGGAATATGAAGTCATGCGCCAACTCGCGCGGGAATATAAGGTGCCGCTGCGCTCGGTCATCGAGGCAGTGGAGAGAACCTACGAAGAGGATGAAGCGGAGTAAGTGCCCGCGATATGAAAATAGGCTTTACCCCCGCCTCCGGGGGGGGGTAAAGAAAAAGCTCTTGAGGCAACAAGGGAGAAATGGATGAGGGAGAGGAGACAAGACCATGGGGAAAAAACAAGCGAAGCTTACGCAAAGTCACGCGCAGCGCAAAAAGACGCAGAGTCTTGCGATGACCGCGCTGTTCGCGGCGCTGACGCTGCTCTTGGGGCTTACACCGAACTTAGGGTTTATCCGTGTTTGGGCCTTGACGATTGTTACGGTGCACTTACCCGTCGTCGTGGGAGGCGTGATTTTGGGCCCGAAGACTGGCGCGCTGCTCGGCTTTCTGTTTGGGTTCACTTCGTTTATGGGCGCGACGTTTCTGAATGTCGGGCCGGACGCGCCGCTGTTTTCCCCGTTTATGGACAATGGTGTGTTTCATGGAAACGCATGGAGCTTGGTGGTCTGTTTTGTGCCGCGCATCCTGACTGGTGTTGTGGCCGGGCTGTTTTGCGCACCGTCGCGGCGGATTGTGGAGCGCGCGCAGAAACGCGGCACGGCGTACATACCGCTGTTTTTCGCTGGGTTCTTTGGGACGCTGACAAACACCTTGCTTGTTCTCGGCGGTGTGTATCTGTTCTTTGGTGAGCAGTGGGCACTTAGCAATGAGATTACACTTAACGCTTTGCGCGACACTTTGATCGCCGTGATCCTCTCCAATGGCCTCATTGAAGTCGCACTGGCTTGCGTACTGACGGTAGCCATCGGCCGGACGCTGCTGGAGATTCAAAAGCGCCGTCGGATGATCTGATCCAGCTTAACAACCGCGACATAAGGTCCCCGGTCAACGCGTTGTAAACGGATGCTCAAAAAATCCATATATTCTTGCCATAATCGGCAACGAAAAGGAGAATTGGTATGCAGAAGTTAGACACCCTGTCCCTGGAGGAAGCCCGGGCGCTCTACCGTGACTTGCAGAGCAAATACAACGCGTTTAAACAGCGCGGTTTGCAACTCAACATGGCTCGTGGCGTGCCCGCGCCCGACCAGCTCGACCTTTCCGAAGAACTGCTCACGGCGGTACCCGATACCAAAAGCGCCTTTTGCGGCAAAGTGGACACACGCAGCTACGGCGTGCTCGAGGGCATCGATGAGGCCCGCGCGCTGATGGCCTCGATTTTAGAGGCACCCGCCGACCGTGTGTTCATCGGCGGCAGCTCGAGTCTGAACCTCATGTTCGACGCGATTGCCCGCGCGATGACCGTGGGCGTCGTCCAGGGGCAAAAGCCTTGGAGCGCGCAGGGTGGGGTGAAGTTCCTCTGCCCGGCGCCGGGGTATGACCGACACTTCTCGATCCTGGCCCATTTTGGCATCGAGATGATCCCTGTTGCCATGACCGAGGAAGGCCCAGACATGAACGCGGTCGAGACGCTCGTGCAGGACGAAAAAGTCAAGGGCATCTGGTGTGTGCCGAAGTATCAAAACCCGACGGGGATCACCTTCTCCGACGCCGTGGTCGACCGTCTGGCCGCGCTGAAGCCAGCGGCGGCTGACTTCCGCATTTACTGGGACAACGCTTACGCCGTACACGACATCTACGAGCCGTTTGACAAGCTCAAAAGCATCGACGCGGCCTGTCAGGCGGCGGGGAACCCCGAACTCGTCTTGCAGTTTACCTCCACCTCGAAGGTGTCTTTCCCGGGCGGCGGCATATCAGCGCTCAGTGCCGGGCCGGAGACGCTCGAGTGGATCCGCAAGTGCATGTTTGTGCAGACCATCTGCTTTGATAAGATCAACCAGCTGCGCCATGTGCGCTATTTCGGCGACAAGGAGGGCGTGCTCACGCACATGAAGCGCCACGCGGACATTCTGCGCCCGCGCTTTGACATGGTCGAGGGCATCCTCAAAGAAGGGCTTACGGGCTGGGCGACCTGGACAAAACCCCAGGGCGGCTACTTCATGAGCCTGGATGTCTGCCCGGGCACCGCCAAGCGCACGGTGGGCCTGCTCAAAGAGGCCGGTGTGCTTATGACTCCGGCGGGCGCAACCTGGCCGTATGGCCGTGACCCGAAGGACACGAACATCCGCATCGCGCCGACCTTCCCGCCGGTGGAAGAAC
>CAYWWF010000062.1:0-10244 GCA_964461745.1 uncultured Oscillospiraceae bacterium
ATCTTTGCGGCCCTTAATCTTGTCGACCCATTTATGGAGAATGGTATAAAATACTGTATCGGCATCCGTGCCACTCGATATATCAGTCCGGCCGATAGGCAAGCAGAGACTGCTTGAACAACCAAACTCCGTCTGTGTCCAGAAGACCGGTGTAGTTGCCCCGCCAGACGGAGAATAGGTCACCTGTCGGTTCAATTTTGTCGTACTCAGCCGGCAGGATGACTTGCCCTCTCATATCGAGAAGCCCGCACTTCCAGCCCCGATCGGTTTGTTCCTGAATCAGCAAGAGCCCGTCTTTGTTCCGAGGTTGTGTCCAGTCAAATAGGGAGAGTTGCCGGTCTCCGGGCGGCACAATCCAAGTTCCGTCGGTCGTGACCAGCCCCCATTTCGTTTGCTCGTCTTCTTGGGCGTAAGCTATGTACACATCTTCGGCGACGGGGTCTATCCCATCGATACCCTCCAAACGAAACGTCCGGCCCCTGTCCGTGATGGTCACACCCCGCTCGTCACTGACCCAGTCGAAAAAGAGCCCCAAGTCTACAGGCGCGCCATTTACGATTTCAAAACAGTTTCGCGTATTGTTCTCATAACTTAGATAGTACCCATATTGATAATACAACATTTCATAGGTCAGTGGCACAACCACACGGCCCTGTGAATCAATCACGCCAAATCCACCGTTTTTGTCTCCGACAATCGCGTAACCGTTATGAAAACGCTCCGCGACTTCATACGCGGGTTCGACCACATACCGACCCGAGGTATCTATGTACCCAAAGCGGTCGTCCTCCCGGACGGCGGCCAAGCCCTCCGAAAAACCATACGCCGCGTTAAAACGTTGAGAAAACACGCGATTGCCCTGCCTGTCGACAAAAAAGCTTCCCTCTTCGGGCGACCAAATCAGCGCCAGCCCTTCGCTGTATGCCTCAATGGTCGAATACTGGCAAGGCAACAGCGTTTGCCCCTGGGCGTCGAGCAATCCGTACAGATACTCTCCGTCTTCCGAAACGCCGCCGCCTTGACAGACAACAATGCCTTGGCCCACCGTATACACGCTCGAGTATGCCTCGCTGACATAGCTTCCATCCAACGTGGTCAGCTGAGAAACAGGGCGCCCGTCACCCTCCGTTTTCTCCAGTCTGTAGAGGTTGGTGGGTGTGTAGATATCCCTATCGTAATCGTAAAATGTCATGCGGGTCGCGCTTGAATAACACGGATCCACCACCACACGACCCCGGCTGTCAACGAGTCCGTACAAACTGAACGACATCCCGTCGTTGCTGTACGCGGGCACCGAATAGGGGTAGAGCGTTCCATAATCGGATTGCGGAACCAGTTCAAACGTGGGTTCCTCATAGTATCGCCCTCCGATTTCGTCCGGGCTGTAGGGCATCCAAATCGTCTCCGGCTGGGGGGTTGAAGACTCCGGTGCTCCGGACACATCGTCCGGGACGGGCGTTTCCACCTCAAAGGGCACACTGCATGCGCAAAGTGCCACGCACAAGCAAAGCGCAACCATCAGCAAACGTTTCATCTGTTCCCCTCCTATCGCGCGGACACATAGCCTTCGCGTGATACGAGGGCTTGCCCGTCGTCACCGCACAAGAAGTTGTAGAGTCGACGCGCGGGGCTGTCGGCGGGTTCATCGGCGCGGATGACCGCGTAAAAGTCGTTGACAAAGGGATACGCGCCGCTTTTGATCGTTTCGTTTGTCGGCTCCACACCGTCCACAGCCATAAAGCGCAGCCCGTCGTTCGGATTCATATTGTGCGCGTAGTAGTACACGGAGTAACCGATGGCCTGTCTTGTCCCCTTGTACTGCGCAATCGCTTCAATCAGCCCCTCCATGGTTTGGATCGCGAAATCCACGGGCGGCTCCATCATCGGCGTGTCTTTCATCACAAGTTTCAGCATCATGGTCTGACTGCCCGCTGTCACGTTGCGCTGGAAGGCTTTGATCTCCATATCCTCACCGCCGAGCTCCTTCCAATTGGTGATGTTTCCGGTATAAATGTCTCGCAGTTGTGCTTCCGTCAGGGACTGGACGGGGTTATCCTTGTTTACCAGAAAAACAAGCGCGTCGCGGCCAATCGGTGTCATTTCCCATGAAAGACCGCGTTCGCCCTTGCCATCCACCGTCTCCTGCATCGGTTCATAGACAATTAAAAGATCTGCCAAATTGTCCATCAGCGCGGCATAAGATTTGGTGGTACCTGAAAAGGTCGCGTATGGCTCACACTGCGCGCGTGGTATATCCAGCACCAGAGACGCCAGCGCCTCGCCGAGCGGGATGGTGGCTGTCGAGCCATCTACACGTGGGTAATTGTCTGCCGTGACGCCCAAATCGAGGGCGGGACGCACGCTATCCTGCGTTGTAACCGGCGCGGTGGGTTCTTGCGGCGTCGGACTTTGCTTTTGTGAATCCGAATCACATCCGACAAACAGCAAAGGCAAGCAAAAAGCCAACAAACAGACAAACTTTTTCATGGTCATACCTCCTATAGTACCGCCCCGCGCCTCTACGATTTTTCCGAAATGCAAAGCCAAACGGCATCCTCATACTCTCACAAATTTATGGAAATTTCAAGTGTCTTCCGTCGCACGCCAAAAAGCGAGGCCCCTGCCCAAATCGGACAAGCCCCGCTTTCTTAGTATACCTTTTTCCCCTCACACCCAATAGGGGCAGACATCCATAAACTCGTGGATCTGGCGCAGGCACAAATCAAAAACGTCCTCCGTTTGATAATTTTTATACCACACCACCGTTTTTTCAACCGCCTCATCCACGCTCCACACAGGGCACCAGCCCAGCATATGCTTAGCCTTGGCCGTGTCCAGACGCAGGAGTTTGGCCTCATGGGGATTGTCTTTTTTCTCACTCTTCCGCCATGCACCACGGCCGAAATGCTTAATGATTTTGTCTACCACCTCGCGCACGGGGATCACGCTGTGACTGTCCGGCCCAAAGTTGAAAGCGTCGGCGTAGGTGTCCGGATCTTCATACAGACGCGCAGCCAAGAGTAAATACCCCATCAGCGGTTCAACGACATGCTGCCAAGGCCGGATTGCGTCGGGGTTCCGAATGAGAATGGGTTCTCCGGCTTCGAGCTGGCGCATGCAATCGGGCACGATCCGATCCGGCGACCAATCCCCGCCGCCGATGACGTTGCCGGCTCGCACCGTAGCAACCGCAGCTCTGTGGTGGCCCTGCCGTCGATCAAAGAAAGATTTTCGGTACGACGCGGTCAAGATCTCCGTACAGGCCTTGCTCGCGCTGTATGGATCATGGCCGCCCAGGCGATCAACTTCGCGGTAGCCCCAGGGCCATTCTTTGTTTTCATAGCACTTGTCACTGGTAACGATGACGACCGACTTCACGCTGTCTGTGCGCCGAACGGCCTCCAAAAGATTGAGCGTGCCCAGCACATTGCTCAGGTATGTTTCCCTTGGGTTTTCATATGAGTAGCGAACCAAGGGCTGAGCTGCCAAGTGGAAAACAACTTCGGCTTCGGATCGCTGTAGACTTTCTTCAAGTCTCTCAAAGTCCATGAGCTCCCCGCGCACATCCCGCATCCTCTCCCCCAGACCGGCAAGCGGGAAATTGTCTTTGGGTGTAAGATAGTCCCTGGCATAACCCGTAACCCGGGCCCCCAAATCCTGCAACAGGATCGACAGCCAAGAGCCCTTAAATCCTGTATGGCCGGTCAAAAAGACAGGTTTGTCTTTGTAAAATCGAATCATACCACTGTCCAAATCATGTTGTCCTTTCCCGTAGAATCCATGGTGGTTGAATACCAATCTCCCATCAATGGGTCGACAAGATTTACGAGGATTTTTGTCGTCTGACAATGACGCATCATACGAAACACTGATAAAAAAGGTAAATAGCACGCGCCGGATTTTTTGTTTCAGGTAAGCCGAAGAACTCCGGTCATGCTTTGTGCATGGCTGGGGTTCTTTGGCGCAGACTGGCGTAAAAAAGACAAGTGGGATATCGTCAGTTTTATCAGTGTTTCGTATCTAGCGGCAAAAAGACCGTAAAGATCTCGACTGCTTTATGGTAGATTGGTATCAGTATTCTATCACCGATTATGTCGATTATAAAGCCCGTATTGTGCTGCGTCAAACTCCAAACACAGTGTTCATTCACTATGGTTACTATATGCCAGTCCTCGGAATCACGTGAACAACAAAAAGAGCCGAAGCCAATTGGCTCCGGCAGGCTGTCAAAGAATTGACAGCCTGGGAAGGCGCGTGCGCGCCTGTCATCTTCGGATGGGATTTAGACGTAAAAAGGGGACTCAGCACCCAATGTCATTAAGTTAAGGCCGTGAGCCGGATGTGACATGGGATAGAATTGATTGGTGTGTAAGTCCAGAAAATCAAAGGTTACATTATTGGGTAGGAATCTGTAAATCTGAGGATTCGCTTTCACTTCTTTTGTGGCTTTCCTTGTTAGGATTCGCTGAAGGCAAATATCAAACTCTCCGCTCGAACGCGGAGAGGATTCCGTTGCTGTTGGGGTCTTTGACCCGGATCAGATACTTCCAGTCCCTCTGTTCAATATGGGCAAAATCATTGTAGCTTTCATAATTTTGCGCCATTTCATTTATTAGCGAGAAGAGATTCTCCTTTACGGTGTTAGCGAACTTATTCATCGGAAAGCCTCCTTGAAATATTTTCGGTTCAAGAGGCTTCGCCGCAAATTTTGTGGGGTTTGTCAACCCCTTTTTAAAAGTTTTCTTTATACTTTTTGCAAAAAAAGAGCAGGGTATTTTAATCGATACCTCGCTCTTTTTGTTTTGTGCAGAAGGGCGGCTTATCTTAATGACATTGGGGATTTGCCCTCTTTATACCTGTCTGAGATTTTATTAGTACAAATCGAAAGTCTCTTTGATCTGAAAGTTCATAATAAGTTGTTTGAGCGTTTGCGCCTGGGCCGCCAATTCCTCGCTGGCCGAAGCACTCTCCTCACTTGTGGCCGAATTGTCGTCCACCACGGCGGAAATCTTCTCAACCTCGGTATTGATGCTGTCCATTGCGTCGGCCTGGCCGGACACCTCCCGGGCGATGGCGTCAATGAGCTGCGATGTCTGCCCCCACTTCCCGATTACATCGGCAAGGGTCTTGGCGGTGATGTCGGTAATTTTGCTGCCATGCTGCACGGCAACATAGGCCCCTTCGATGAGCTCCGTGGTGTTTTGGGCCGCCTCGGCGGACTTGGCTGCCAAATTGCGCACCTCGTCGGCCACCACCGCAAAGCCTTTACCCGCACTGCCCGCGCGCGAGGCTTCCACCGCCGCGTTCAAGGCCAGAATGTTGGTCTGGAAGGCAATGTCTTCGATGGTCTTGATGATTTTCTGAATCTCTTCGCTTTTGTTCTGAATGTCAGCCATGGCGGCCAAGAGTTCCCGCATGTTGTGGTTGCTCTGTTCCAAATTGCCGGAAGCCTCCACGGAGTTCTGATTGGCAAGTTTGGCGTTTTGTGCCGTAGTTCTCATTTTCTGATGGGAGATGGTGATGGCGTCCACCAATTCTTTGACCGAGGCCGATTGTATTGTCGAGCCCGAGGCCAAATTGGCCGCCGAGTGGGCCACTTGGGACGCGCCGCTCGATATTTTCCCGGTGGAACCTGAAATGCCTGAAAAGGTCTGGTTGAGAGAGCCAAGCGTAGAGACCATGGCCTCGCGAATCTTATGAAAATCTCCGACATAATCTCGGTCGATGTCGGCGGTGAGATCACCCAGCGCCAACTTCCCCAACACAGACCCGATTTCACTGATATAGGAGGTAAGCGTGTTTTTAACCGTTTCCATCGAATGGCTCAGTCTCTGAAGCTCTCGGCTGTCCGCCTTGATGTGTTCGCCGACACCGCTCAAATCACCCGCGCCAATGCGATCCAAATTGTCACAGACTTTTTCAATTGGAAGCAAGAACTTCTTAGAATACCAGGCAATGACCAAAAACGATATGAGCAACATCACAGCCAGAATCATGAGGCTCGAAACAAGACTCATTGTAATGTCGCTTCGCAAATAGTGGTAAGGGAAGCTCAGCACCACGGTCCAATCCGTATTTTCAATCGGAGAAAATTTGAAGTAGTTGCGCTGGCCGTTATAATCTTCAAAGTTTATGGGTGCCGTATTGTTTCTTTGAATGTTTTGCAGGAGCGGCGTGTAGATGTCTTTGTAATCGCGCGAAAGGTTTACAAATGAACTGTCTGTATTTTCGGTAAAAATGTTCTCCGGGTGCATGATGACGTCCCCAGCCTGATTGATCACAAAGGCATAGGAGCCCAAATCGGTGACCGAGTTCTTCATAAACTCAGCCACGCTGTCCATGGTGATGTCCATACCCATAACGCCGACCACTGTGTTCCCACTCATGATTTTCTGCGCCACAGTCAAGACCAGCTTGTTTGACTGCGCGTCGATATAGGGGTCGGTGATTATGACGCCCTGACCAGCGACGGCGGCTTTGTACCAGTCTCGCTCATAACCGATATAGTCTGCCTCCGGCACCCAGTGGGTGGAGTCAATCCAAGTGCCGTCGTTGAGTCCCATGTAGAAGCTCAGCACATACGGATACTGCGCCTGTAATTGTTCCAAATCATTTTCCATTGTGACCGGATTCAAGTAGGTCCGCTGGATTTGGGTTTTCTGCGCCAAAACAAACAAGAGGTCCTTTTGCGTGGTAATCCACTGCTCCACATAGTTTTGATTCTTCATGAGTTGAAAATCGATCTGATTTTCGGTCTGCGTAGAAATACTTTTCATCGATTTGGTAATGGAAATCGCTGTAGTGGTGGCGGAAAGCAAGAATATCAAGGCCACAAAAGCAACGAACATAATGGTTTTCATCGACGCTTTGCTGTATTTTTGCTTTTTCATATGGGCACCCGCTTCCCCTTTTCAAGTGGCAATCAAAACCACTCATTGTAGTTTTCGCCGTGTCGTTTTTTCTATTCTGATTTGGGACAAATCCATGGATTGGATTCATTATATTATACACGACTATAGGTAACAAAAAAAGAAGGACTTCCCTTCCCTGAAAGTCCCTGCGCGCGTTGCGCAAAACACTGCCTTCTTAGCCACTGTCCTTGACGTTACGATCACTGATCCAACAATTGTGCCACAATTCCTGCGGTAGTCTCATCAAGTCTTTCGGCGTAAAACCTGAGATCAAATCGTCAAGCATATGCGCCTGATCGGAAAGCTCTACCGAGGTGGCCGCACTTTCCTCACTGGCTGCGGAGTTGGTCTGTACCACAGCGGAAATTTGCGCTAAATTATTTGTGATGTTTTGAATGTAATTTGTCTGTTCGCTTGTGGCCTTAGATATTTCATTGATGGCTTCCGTGGTGAGAGTTACGTTGTCTACGGCAGCGCTCAATTCGTCAGCGGTCACATCGGCAAGCTTGACACCCCGTGCTATGGCTTCAACGGAACTCTCAATCAGAGCGGTTGTGTTCTGCGCGGCTGTCGCTGATTTTCCCGCCAGATTTCTCACCTCATCGGCCACAACCGCAAAACCTTTGCCGGCCGCGCCCGCTCTGGCGGCTTCAACCGCTGCGTTGAGCGCCAAGATGTTGGTTTGAAACGCGATGTCTTCAATGGTTTTGATGATTTTTTTAATTTCCCCCGATTTCCCGTCAATGTCACTCATAGCGCTGATGAGCTTCTGCATTTTATCGTTGCTGTTGTAGATGGCCACCGTTGCGCTTTGGGACATCACAGTCGCTTTTTCGGAGTTTTCTAAATTCTTTCGTATTTTGGCGGATACATCTCCCAGCGTTGAAGACAATTTTTCAATGGAACAGGCTTGTTCTTCCGCGCCCGAAGACAATGTCTGTGAGCCGGATGAGACTTGTCTCGCACCTTGCGCGACCTGCCCGGAAAACGATTTAATTTTGATCAGCGCATCGGAAATGTTTACAATGAATCGTGTGATCGACTTTTCAATATCTTCAAAGTCACCGACAAACGGCTGCGTTGGCTCAAGCTCAAAATTACGATTGGCCATTTCATGCATCGCTCTGCTAATATCTTTAATATAGGAGTTTATCACCGCAATGGAGGTTCTCAAGCTTTCAGACAAACTGCCAAGTTCATCTTTGCTTCGATAGTCTACCGATATGCCAAGCCTGCCCTGCGCAATCTCCGCCATGGCCACATCAAGCTGTTTTATCGGTTTTAAAATCGTACTGGCCAACCAAATGGCGACCAAGAAACCGACGAACACCGCACCCACAATGAACAAAGCTATGACCAGCATCGCGTTTTGCGTATATTGCATAAACTCATTCTTGTCCACGGAAACGCCAATCGACCAACCATCGCTTCCGACTATGGGTGCATAGGTCAACAATTTTTTTACGCCGTTGTATTCGTATTCGCCAAATCCGGTTTTGCCCTGTACCATCTCCTTCTCAATCGCAGCTAGAGAAGCAAACGCAGGATTGTTTTTCGAGTTGTTGATCACATTGTCCCGGTTCAAAACAAGTTGACTGTTTTTATGCGCGATCACCGTACCTTCTTTATCCAGAACAAACGCAGAGCCGGTTTCGCCAATTACAACATTGTTTGTGATATCGGACAAAAAGTTTGCATCAAAAACGAATGAAACAACAGCATATACTCTTCCATCTTTTTTAATTGACGTAGATATGGTAACGATCATTTGTTGATAGATATCACTGAATACGGGCTTAGAGACGTATGTTTTCCCTTTGATCGCTTCCTGGAAGTATTCCATATTCGACACATCCGCTCCGCCGGGATACGCTCTGCCATCTGTCAGAATAAATTCGCCACCATAGAAGCCATATAGGTCGACCTTTCCTTTTACAATTTGTCCTTTTTCCTCATTTGTCATATCCGAGGTAAGTCGAGTCAGCAAAGAGACCTCATTCAATAGTGTTGTATATGTATTCATTGTTTGGGAGACGTAATCTGCCGCAACTCCAGCCGTTTCCTCCATCGTGGCTTGCAGCGTTTTCATCGTACTATTGGACATAAGCTGCGCAGTAATCAACAATACAGATAAAAATGAAATAAAAACCAGAGATACGACAGCAAGAATTATCTTTGTCTTCAAACTTTTCATGGTTATCCCTCAACATCCTTCAGTTTTCTCCCACTGTTGTAAATCCATTATTTTATGCGCTCATTATATATGACTCGGAAAATTATGTCAAGATTTATGTGCATTTATCAGTACTAAACAAGCCAATTCGTACTGTGTTATACAACTTTTTGTCATTCAATCCAATTTTTTTGTTCTGATTCGCAAATTATAGGAACTTTCTATAAATTCCCTATCAATTCAATGGGCATAACTGTATAATCTTCCTCTACATATCCAAAAACACCCAGTCTTCTGAGGGCCCTTGTGTGTAAACAAGCCTCAGAAAAATGGGTGTCAGATATCGGGTATGCAATGATTGCTCCAAATACTCTCTCTTTGCGTTCGCCCCCGTCCGTGGCGGGTGGAACACAAAGAACGTCAAAGTGCTATATTAGACAATACTTGCTGTTGTCTAGTGTTTGATTGGGAGGATGACAACCGTCAACGGTATGCTCTTTCCACATCTTTCTAACGCGGTTTTCACAGCGCTTTCAATCCCGGCGCAACAGGGCACCTCCATGCGAACGACCGTCACGGAACGTATGTCGTTTATTTGAAAGATGGCCGTCAGTTTTTCGGAGTATTCACCCTCATCCAGCTTTGGGCAGCCGATGATCGTGATCTTGTATTTCATATATTCGGCGTGAAAATTGCCGCAGGCAAAAGCGGTACAGTCGGCGGCCACAAGCAGATCGGCCTTGTCAAAATAGGGAGCGTTTTGTGGAACAAGTTTAATTTGCACCGGCCATTGGCGCAAGTGAGTCTCCGCGTAGCTTGTCGCTCTGTCGCTTACCTCATCCCGCTTTATCGCTTGAGCCAGTGTGCCTGGACAACCGCAAGCCAGCGTGTCGGGCTGTTTCTGCGCAAGATTGCGTTTTACCGCCGCTTCGTCAAACGCCGCCGCCTCTCGCTCCTCAAAGGCGATGGCTCCGGTGGGACAGATGGGCAAACAGTTGCCAAGCCCATCACAGTGGTCGTCACGCAGCAGTTTCGCTTTGCCATCCACCATACCAATGGCTCCCTCATGGCAAGCGGATACGCACAGACCGCAGCCGTTGCACTTTGCCTCATCGATCTTTATGATTTTTCTGATCATTTGTTTTTCCTCCTTGTTTTTG
>CAYWWF010000063.1:0-10018 GCA_964461745.1 uncultured Oscillospiraceae bacterium
ATAAGGAGCGCGGCGCAAAACCGAGTTGTTCATCGCGTCGGTAAAGAGTGAGGGCTGTTTCGGGAATAAAATGACCGAGCAACGGTTCGGTCTTGTCTGTGTCCGTCAGCAGCCGCGCGCGCAGATACGACGCCGAGGCAAAGGGCGGAGCGGGTTCTAAGGCGTCGTGCGCGACGCCTTGACGAGGCAGTGCCAGAGGTTGTATGCTGGACTTTTCGCGCTGGAGAACCCCCAAATATTCAAGCCCTAATATGTGGTTGGGCTCCAACAGAAATTCAGGAGACTGACCCGTACAGGCTTCGTAACCCCGGGCGCGGGCAGCGGGGAAGGAGAGACCCCGGTCGAGCTCCCGGCGCAAAAACGGCGTAAAATGCGGGGCATCAAACAACAGGGCGGCGCTCTCGAGGCGAGACACATCGGCGCTTTCCACGCCGAACGCGAGGTGGGTGACAAGCCCGGTCGCCATCAAAACATGCAGCGCGGCTTCGGCGAAGCGGCGGGCCGACGCGCAGGCGTAAAGGCTTGGTAACTCCAGGACAAGATCCGCGCCGCCGCAAAGCGCCATTTCGGCGCGCGTATGTTTTGCGCAGATAGCCAAATCCCCGCGCTGCACGACGTTGCCGCTCATGACACAGATGACCGCTGCGTCTGAACCCACCACTTCGCGACTGCGAGCAATCAGGTGGGCGTGGCCGTTGTGGAACGGGTTGAACTCAGAGACAATGCCAATCACGGGCGTGGCCGCTGTCAAGGCGGGCACGTTTTTTTTGTCTTCCATACTCAAAACGGGGCCTCATCCGGCGGTGTGCCGTGCCCGCGAACGGCGTCCGATGAGACCAGCACCGCGCGGGGCTTCGAGCCGAGAGAGGGCCCGACGATGCCGCGCTTTTCCATCTGATCGACGATGCGCGCGGCGCGCGAGAAGCCGAGCTTCAGTCGCCGCTGCAAATAGGAAACCGAGGCTTGTCCGGTTTCTAAAACAATGTCGATGGCCGCTTCGAGCATGTCGTCCCAGTCGTCGTCCTCGTCGAGGCGGGCGGCCGTGGCGTTGGTGCGCCGGCCGATGCCCTCGGCATTTTTCTCGATTTCCTCAAGAATCTCCTGGGAATAAGCCGGGGGGGTCTGGGGTTTGATGTGCTCCACGACGGCCTCGACTTCCGCGCCGGAAATCAGGCAGCCCTGCACGCGCGTGGGCTTTGGCGCGCCGAGTGGTAGCAACAGCATATCGCCACGCCCGACGAGCTTTTCTGCGCCGCCGGTGTCGAGGATGATGCGGGACTCGAGTTGGGACGCCACGGCAAAGGCGATGCGCGACGGGATGTTGGCCTTCATCAGGCCCGTGATGACGTCCGCTGACGGGCGTTGGGTCGCAACCACGAGATGCATACCCGCGGCGCGGGCCTTCTGCGCCAAGCGGCAGATGGATTCCTCGACCTCTTTGGCGGCCACAAGCATGAGGTCGGCCAGCTCGTCGATGATGATGACCATCTGGGGCATCGGCGCTAGCTCGGGGTCGCCCTTGATGTGTTGGTTGTAGGAGAAAATGTCCCGCACGCGGGTCTCCATAAATTTACGGTAGCGCCGCTCCATCTCGACGACAGCCCACTGCAGCGCACCGGCGGCTTTTTTGGGGTCGGTGACAACCGGAAGCTCGAGATGGGGGATGCCGTTGTAGATGCCCAGCTCGACCATTTTGGGGTCAATCATGATGAGCCGCACCTCGTCGGGTGAGGCCTTGTAGAGCAAGCTCACAATCAAGGAGTTCATGCAGACGGATTTGCCCGAGCCCGTCGTGCCCGCGATGAGCAGATGGGTCATCTTCGACAGATCGCCGACGATGCAGGCCCCGCTGATGTCTTTGCCGATGGCAAAGCTGAGCTTTGCGTCGCGCGCGGAAAACTCGGGACTGCTGAGCACATCCCGGATGTACACGGTGGAGATGATCTTATTCGGCACCTCGATGCCAACCACAGACATCTTGTCCGGAATCGGCGCTATGCGCACACCCATCGCGCCCAAAGAGAGTGCAATGTCGTCGGACAGACCGGTGAGGCGGCTGAGCTTGATGCCGCGTTCGAGTTCGAGCTCAAAGCGCGTGACGCTTGGACCGCGCACGACGCTGATGATCCGCGCGTCTATACCGAAGCTACGAATGGTCTCGAGCAGACGCGCGGCGTTGGCGTTCAGCTCCGCCGTAGCGTCCGGCGCGCTGCCGGGTTTCGCCTTTGTAAGCAGGGACGGCGGCGGAAAGCGATAGGGTTTGTTTTGCTCGGCGACGTCGGAAAACAAATCCCGGTCAGACATGGCATGGCTTGCGCGCGCGGGCCGAGGGGCATCCACATCCGGTAAAGATGAGGTTTCGGGCGACCGGGCATAGAGTTGGTCTGGGGGAGATTCCGGTTCGCGCCCAAAGGAGACCGCAACGTCAGTTACCGTCGGGGAGGCGGCGAAGGCGTCCGGCTGCGGCGCGGGAATCGGTGATGTTGATGCCGCAAACGGGGCCTCAGAGGGGAAGGCAAAGCCGGGTGTGACCGCGCTGGTGGTTCCGGACGAGGAGGCGTCGGCGGTCTGAGGGGAGGCTTCTGAAACACCGGCGCGCGGCGCGCCCTTGCCGTCCGGAATGTCTGATGGTGGGGTGTAGCCGTCCACGGGGATGTCCACGCGACGCATGGCGTAGTCATCCACGGGCACGTCATAGGAAGTCTTTGGCTTACGGGCGCGGCGACTCTCCATGGGTGGCACTGCGGCAGGCACACGGCGTTCGATTGGTTCTGAAGCACGCGTGCGCTCGGCCTCTTCCGCCATGGCCTCACGGCGCAGTCGGTTTTCATCGCGCCGCGCGCGCAGATGGGCGACAAGGGAAGCCGCAAGCGCGGAAAAGGAAATTTGAAACGCGGAAAACAGGAAAACGATAGAGAGCAGAATACAAAGTATGATCGCGCCGATGCGCGAAAAGATGAAGGAGAACAGCATCGCCACAAGTCCGCCCAAAATTCCACCGTTTTGTTCGAGGGAAGCACCCGCCCAGAGCGCGGAGAGGCCACGGGCGTCAAAGGTATAGACGGTTTTGGTGAAAAACAAATGACTCAACGCGCTGACTGTTATGAGTGAAAACAATGCGCAGAATAGGCGCGAGCGCACGGGCCTTCCCTGGTGAAACGCAAGGACGATTGCCATAAAGAGCAGTCCGAACGGCACGAGAAAAAAGCCTGAACCAAACAGGCGTTGGCAGATGTCGGTGAAGAAATCGACAAACAGAGCGCGCACCTGAAACAGACCGAGAAAAGAAGACAGGGAGAGCAGGAAAAACAACAATCCGCCCAGCTCTCGTCGATAGGTGCGCCTCAAACGGGCCTTTTTTTTGGGTACGTTTGATTTTTTGGGGGGCATATTCACTCACCTTACGTACAGACGTGTTCTGGGGTCGAACAAAGAAACGTCGGGCGGCAGGGTTATGGGCTCAATCAAACATCAGCTTTGCGATGATGGTGATCACACCGAGGCCAAGACAGTAGTACACAAAGGCACCGAAACGCTCTTTTTCCACCAAGCGACGCAACAATCCAATCGCAAAACAACCGACAACAGCCGTGACCACCATGCCCAGTAGATACAGCGGCAACTGACTAAAATCGAGGTTTTCTTTCACGGCCTTGACCACGGCAACGACGGTGGCACCCAAAACAGCCGGAAGGGACAGCAGAAGCGAAAAACGCGCCGCAAAGCCACGGTCAAAACGGCGAGTCAGGCCCGCCGTTATGGTCATGCCCGAACGCGAAAGACCGGGGACAATCGCAAGTCCCTGGCAAAGGCCCACAAACAGGGAGTCGGTGACCGTGGCGTCCTTTTCAGTTTTGTGGCCCCGGCGCAGGGAGTCGGCGAAGAAAAGCAACAGACCGGTCACGCAGAGCGCCAAACCTATGTACAACGGCTCCTGCATCAAGGACTCAACGGCATCGCTCAAAAAAACGGCCAATATGAGTGGAATGGAGCCGACGATGAGTAAGAAGAGCAAGCGACCCGCCGTGGATTTCTTCTGTTTCTTTCGGGCTGAGCCGGAGAAAACTCCGCCGATGACGCGCAGCATGTCGGCGATGTCGCGCCGGAACACAATGATGATCGATATCATCGTGCCAAAATGCAACATCACGTCGTAAAGGATAGGTACTTCACAGCCGGAAAGAATTTGGATGAGGCTCAAATGGCCGGAGCTGGAAATCGGTAGAAATTCCGCCACTCCTTGTGTCAGCGCGAGCAGCATCGCCAGAAGAAACGTCATGTCGAGTCCTCCAATCGCGGGCTTTGTTTAAAACTACATCGCCCAAAGTCAGATCAGTGCCAAAAATTACGAATGCAAAAGTTTTTTTTGTAAAGAATAAAGACAAACAAACGAGAGAAAAGGGGAACACATATGTCCACCGAAATCAAAGCCATCTTCGAGACGCCCGACAACGCCGACTTTGCGCTGATGCGGCTTCGAGACGCGGGCATCCAGCCGGAGACCTTAAACATTCAGCCGCTACGCCAGAGCAAAGGCGATGACATTCCGGGGTATACCTTGGGGACACACACCTGGTTTGCCAACATGCTCACGCCGATCAGCTGGTCGGCCTACGGTGGTCGAGGCGATGAAAACATCACCGGCGAGCGGGGGCGGGACGTCAAAGATTCAGGCGTCAAGCAAGATGTCGTACTCAATATGATGGTGCCGCCACAAAATGTAAGCGATACCATGCACATCTTAGTCAACGCCGGGGGACGGAGCATTCACACATCGTAAAACAAAGCTGACTCTCAATGCGTGGGTGAGTCATAGGGGATCAAGTTTCGGCAGCAGCAGGCAGACCGCGTGCGCCGCGATGCCCTCCCCGTGACCCGTAAAGCCAAGACCTTCTTCGGTTGTAGCTTTGAGAGTCACAGAAAGCAAAGGCACGTTCATGGTTTTTGCCAAGGTGTCCCGCATGGCCGCGTAGTGCGGTGAGAGCGGAGGGGCTTCGGCGATTACGGTGGCGTCCAGGTTTCCGAGAACGTAACCTTGGACGTCCACGGCTTGCATTACGCGCCCCAGCAGTAGCAGGCTCGAGATGTTTCGGGTTTCGGGATCTCCCGGTGGAAACAATCGGCCGATGTCGGGTAGGCCTGACGCGCCCAGCAGCGCGTCCATGATCGCGTGGGTGAGCACATCCGCGTCCGAATGGCCCTGTAACCCAAGAGCAAACGGAATGTGGACACCGCCGAGAATCAAAGGGCGGTCGGGAACCAGGCGGTGAACGTCATAGCCATGCCCGATGCGGGGGACATAGTTTTGTAGACTCATAACGCCTCCCGCGCGCTTAGAAGCGCCTCGGCCATGATAAGATCCTCCGGTGTGGTGACTTTGATGTTGTCGTACCGTCCGGGGGAAAGAGAGACCGAAAGGCCCATGCGCTCGACAGCGGTTGCGTCGTCTGTGATATCCCAGCCGTTTTGCAAGGCCGTTGCCAAAGCGCCCTTGATGAGCCCCGAATCAAAGACCTGTGGAGTCTGGACGCTCACGAGTTCCTCACGGCAAAGGGTGCCCGTAACGACACTGTCGCGCGCGGTTTTGATGGTGTCTTTGGTTGGAACGGCAACAATAACGGCATGGAGAGTTGCGGCGCGGCGTATGGCCTCGTCGATGACCTCGGGGGTACACAGCGGCCGCGCGGCGTCGTGAATGGCGACAAGCGGAAACGCCGGGTTTGTCTCCATGAGTCCATTGTAAACCGAGTGCAGTCGTGTGGGCCCGCCGAGAATGACCTTCGTGGCTTTGGAAATCTCAAAATCCCGGCAAATACGCCCGATCGGCACGATATTTTCGCTGGTCGTAGCAATCACAATCTCCGCGACCAACGCGCTGCGCTCACAGGCCGTCAGCGTATGCGCAAGCAGCGGGATGCCGCCAAGCTCACAGAACAATTTATCCGGGCCGCCCATGCGCGAAGAAGTGCCGCCGGCGGCGATAACCACGGAACAGAGGAAACTCTGTTCTTTTTTTGCGTCTTTTTTCTTTGGCATGACATATCACCTCAGAAAGAATACCATCATTGTCCGAAAAAAGCAATCCGAGGGAAGGACTATTTCCGGACAACCTCTCATAAGATGGGACAAGACCAAACGAGGGAAGAGAAGGAGGGCCTATGCGCGAGCGAGATAAATCCTATACTTCGGCCACCGCGACGCTGCCACTGTCCGTCCGCAGTGTGGCGCACACCTTGCCCGAGGCGTTGCAAGAACGAGCGGAAGAGATCCGGCTGCGCGTCGGACAACCTTTTTCGGTTCTCGTGGATGGGGAAGAGATCGATTTGCCGCTTGGGCAGCCGTATCAAGTGAGAGGTTGCGACCTTGGGCAAATTGTGGAGTATGCCACGCAGGGCTCCACACACACGGCGATGGAAAGTCTGAAAGCCGGTTACCTCACGGTGCGCGGTGGACATAGGCTCGGTCTATGCGGCACGGCGGTCTTGAAAGACGGTGAGGTTTCCCATCTGCGGTATTTGTCTTCGCTGTGCCTGCGAATCGCGCGGGAGGTCAAGGGGGCCGCCGACGGGGTCTTGGATACGCTGTTTTCCGAAGGCCACTTTCAAAACACCATCTTGCTCTCGCCGCCCGGCGAAGGCAAAACCACTTTGCTGCGCGACATTGTCCGCCAGGTGTCCAACGGCGGGCCCGGACGCCGGAGTCTGCGAGTGGCGCTTGTGGACGAACGCAGCGAACTGGCCGGTACCTATATGGGACAGGCGCAGCTCGATGTCGGACGACACACGGATGTACTTGACGCTTGCCCGAAGGACAAGGGTATCCTTTGGCTTCTGCGTGGGCTTTCGCCCCAGGTGTTGGCCGTCGACGAGGTGACGGCGCCCGAGGATGTCGCGCTGATGAAGGTCGCCGGGCATTCAGGCGTAGGGCTCCTATGTACGATCCACGCCGACGGTATCAAGGACTTGCACGCCCGTCCCCTATATCGGCAGCTTTCACAGCTTTTTTCGGTGGGGCTGGTGTTGCAAAACAGAAAGATCCAGGTCATACCCTTGGGGGAGAAGCGCAAAAGCGCGCCATAAAACGTCTGGGCATATGAAAACATCCAAGAGGAGGAAGCGGCATGATTCGTGTCATCGGGGCCATTTTGGTGACCGCGGCCACCACATCGGTGGGGCTCTCCGTCGTGCAGCGCCTGAGTCAACGTGTGCGGATCCTCTCGGGCCTAATCGCGGCACTGGAGACCATCCAATCTGAAATTTATTTTAATCTCACACCACTGCCTTTGATTGTGGAGCAACTCGCCGAGCGTTCTGCGGAAGCTGTGCGTCCTTTTTTCAAGACCTGCGCCGTCTGTATGCGCCGGCTGGAAGATCAGAGCTTTGCGGCGCTGTGGCGACACGCGGTGTTAGAGCACCAATCCAATTTTAGACAAGCCGAAGCGCAATTGCTCGCGGATTTAGGCGGAACACTTGGAAAATATGACGTTGAGACGCAGGCCCGAAGCATCGCAAACACAAGAAATCGACTGGAAGCCCTGCGAGACGAGGCAGAAAAAGAGCGAGCGCGCCAGGGGAAAGTCTACAGCATGTTGGGTGTCATGTGCGGTCTGACCATCGTCATCATCTTTATATAACGGCCAATGTTCGCACGGAAGCCACGCAGTCCGAATCTTGGGGTTTGCCCATAATACTAATATCCCATAAAACAGTCGACATCTTTACGGTCTTTTTGCCGTCTGACTGCGTCATCGTCGGTCGAAATACACAAAGTATTCCTCCCTCCTCTTCCTTGTCAGCCGACAAAAACCCTCGCAAATCTTGTCGACTCTTTCATGGAATATTAGTATAAGGAATGATGAAGTTTGCAAGTAGATCTGATTTTCAAAATTGCCGCCATCGGCTTAATCGTGGGCGTACTCAATCAGTTGCTCATTAAAACCGACCGTGCTGAACAGGCCATGATGACGACGTTGGCCGGGCTTGTGGTTGTGCTCATGATGCTGATTCGAGAGGTAGGACAGCTCTTCAATCTCGTCAAAAGTGTCTTTGGGTTTTAGTCATGACCGGACTGTGGAAAATCGTGGGCATCGGTTTGTTCGGTGTCATTGCCGCCGCTGTAGTTAGGAAAGACAACGAACCTTTGGCGCTGGCGATGGTCGTAGCCGTAGTAATGTTGGTTTTTTCCTTTGCACTCAGCGCGATGAACACCATCACCACCTTTGTCGGCGATTTGGCAAAGACAGCGGGGCTCTCGGGCACACTTGTCACGCCTGTGCTGAAATGTGTAGGGCTGGCCATCGTCACAAAAATTGCCGCCGATCTTTGCCGCGATGCGCGTGAAGGGGCTGTTTCGTCCATCATTGAGTTTTCCGGCACCGTCATCGCGCTCTACACCATTTTGCCGCTGATCAGCCGCGTGTTACAACTTGTATCTTCGTTGTTTTGAATTTTCTGTTTCATATTCCTCTACGCCGACGGCGGGAACTGGATATAAGGTGAAGCGATACAACACACAAAAGGGGGGAAACCCATGCGTCCAAGCGGCGTCGTTTTACCGGTGCGTCCTGATTACAGACGAGCAAGAACACTTCGCGCAGCTCTATTGCTTTTGGTTTGCCTATCCGCGTTGCTGGCGTTTTCACCTGCGGCCCGAGCGCAGGACGCCGTACAGGCAATCTCCGACGCGGCGGATGTGGACAGGCTCGAGGGCGCTGTGCCCAGCGGCGTGACCGACATTGTCGGCTCGCTCTCTCCGACCGAGGGGGATTTGGATGCGCAGATAGAAAACACCGTTCGCTCGGTGACCGGACAGCTTGGTTCCTTAATTTCAGAAGGAATCAAAAGCATGACCCTCATTGTCCTCATCGTCATCTTATGCGCAATCGCCGCCCCCATGCAAGAAAACGCCCACGCCAAATTTGACGTCGTACATCTGGCCGGGACACTCGGTATCGCGGTTGTGTCGTTCGGGCATGTGGGTGAGTTGCTCGATCTCGGGCGCAAGACGATACAAGAGCTCGATGGGTTTTCCAAGGCGCTGTTGCCGACACTCGCCGCCGGGGCCGCCGCGGCCGGTACACCCGCAAGCGCCGCGGCCAAATGCGCCGCCACCTTGATGTTTTCCGATATTCTCATCACACTGATCACCCGAACACTGATTCCCATGGTCTTTGCCTATGTGGCTGTGATTACCGCCGGAGCGGCGATTGGGGACGAGACGCTAGAGCGCGTGAGCAAATTCATCAAGTGGATCGTGATGATTCTGCTTACGGTAAGCCTCTCGGCGTTTATGGCTTATCTTACAATCAGCGGTACGGTTGCCGGAGCCGGGGATGCCTTGGCCGTAAAGGGACTGAAAATGGCCGTCTCTACGGCGGTGCCTGTAGTCGGCGGCATCATTTCCGACGCGGCAGACACGGTGTTGGCCGGGGCGTCAGTGCTAAAAAGCAGTTTGGGGCTTTTCGGCTTGTTCGCCGTTTTGGGTATATGCATCGTGCCGTTTCTTCGGGTCGGCATAGAGTACTTATTTTACAAACTCATGGCGGCGCTGATATCTCCGTTGGCTTCGGATCGCATGGTTCGATTTGTCGAGGGATTGAGTACCGCGTTTGGGCTGATTTTGGGAATGGTGGGTTCGGTGTCGTTGCTTCTGCTCATCTCGATCATCACCACCATACGTGGCGTGGGGGTGACGTAGTGGAATGGTTGCGCGGTTGGGTGACGGGCATTGCTTCGGCGGCATTTTTGCTTGCCATCGCCCAGGCAGTTACCCCGCCCGGCACAGGGAAAAAGGTTGTGCGACTGGCCGGGGGGCTGGTTATGGTTCTCGTCGTGATCCGCCCGTTGCTGGGTGTATCGCTCTCAGATTTTTCGCTGCGGGACATCCCGGCAATCGCGACAATGGACCGGTCTTTTGAAAACGTAGAAAACGCCGGGATGAGTGCAATGCAGACAATCATAGAAGAGCGGACAGCGGCATATATTTTGACCGAGGTACAAACCCGCAACCTGTCCCTGAC
>CAYWWF010000064.1:0-9957 GCA_964461745.1 uncultured Oscillospiraceae bacterium
AAGTGCTCATGGAGGTCTTTGACCGCCTGGAGCTGCTCGCGCAGAACCAGGGCAAGCTGCCCGGCGTGCCGACGGGACTGCATGAAGTCGACGCCTATCTCGGCGGGCTTGGCGCCTCAAACTTGATTCTGATCGCCTCGCGGCCCGGCATGGGCAAAACCAGTATGGCGCTGAATATGGCCACAAATGCAGCGCGCGTCAGTGAGAAGGCCGTTGTCTTCTTCTCGCTGGAGATGAGTCGTGAGCAGCTTGTGACACGTCTGCTTTCTGCGGAGGCCTTCTTGGACTCCAAGAAGCTGCTGACAGGCCGTCTGAGCTCCGAGGACTGGACTCGTTTGCTCGACGCGTCCCGGCGGCTCTCGCGCATGGACCTGCGCTTTGACGACAACTCGAACATCGGCGTGTCCGCGATGAAGGCCAAGTGCCGTCGTGTGGAAAACCTGGGGCTCATCGTCATCGATTACCTCCAGCTCATGCAAGGCTCACGCCATACGGACAACCGTGTGCAGGAAGTCGCGGACATCTCGCGCAACTTGAAGATCATGGCCAAGGAGCTCAATGTTCCGGTGCTCTGCCTGTCGCAGCTTTCGCGCGCCGCCGAGACGCGGTCGGAGAAAAACAAACGCCCGATGCTCTCGGACTTGCGCGAATCCGGTGCCATTGAGCAGGACGCCGACGTGGTCATGTTCCTCTACCGCGACGACTACTACCACGAGGACACCGAGGACAAAAACGTCGCCGAGTGCATCATCGCCAAAAACCGCCACGGCGGCACAGGCACCGTACTGCTGCACTGGACGCCGGAGTACACCTCGTTTACGTCCAGGGAATGGACAAGGGAGTAGGCACAACATGACCCCAAGTTTCACCCAAACGGTGCTTGCCTTTGTGCGTGAGCACAAGCTTCTGCCCATCGGCGCGCATGTGCTTTGCGCAATCTCCGGCGGGGCGGACTCGGTGGCGCTGCTTTCGTTTCTTGTCGAACAGCGGGACGCATTGGGCCTGTCCTCCGTGACCGCCGCGCATTTCCACCACGGTTTGCGTGGAGCCGATGCCGACGAGGACGCGCGTTTTGTGGAAGCGCTCTGTAAGACATTCGGCGTTGTGCTTACGCAGGGTAGCGCCGATGTCGCCGCCACCGCCAAGGCGCGGGGCGCAGGGATCGAAGAGGCCGCTCGGGCTTTGCGTTACGCGTTTTTAACTGAGCAGGCCGACGCCCTCGGCTGCACGCAAATCGCGCTCGGACATCATCTGGGTGACCAACTCGAAACCGTGTTGCTGCACCTTGTACGCGGCGCGGGCCTCCGGGGTCTCTGCGGGATGCCGCCGGGGCGGGGTCGGTTGATCCGCCCGTTTTTGTGTGTACGCCGTGAAGAAATCGAGAGCTATTTGACGGAGCGGAATCTCTCTTTCCACTCCGACCACACAAACAACGACCCACGTTTTGCGCGCAACCGCTTGCGGCAGCACGTGGTTCCGGAACTGTTGGCGCTGAACCCACGCTTGCTCGACACGGTGTCGGGGATGACGCGCCACCTTCAAGAGGACGAGGCGTATTTGACCGCCGAAGCCGACCGGGCCTTGCGTGATCTGCGGCAGACTCCCGAGGGTCTGGCCCTGCCGCTGACAGACATTACAGCTTTGCCGCCGCCGTTACAAACGCGCGCCTGCCGATCCCTGTTTGCGCGCGCGTGGTTGGGGCAGAATAGAGAGGGCACCTCCATGCCGCTGTTTCCCGTGCCGCCGCTTGGGGAGGCGAAAATCACGGAGATGCGTCGCGTGCTCTCCGGCGGCCCGCACGCCGCCTGCCGTCTGCCCGGCGGGCTGACGCTGCGCCGGGTCTACGACACGTTGGTTTTAGGCCCCGCACCCGAGGAGTCAACACGTTGTGTGGAGACAGCTCTTGTGCCGGACACGCCTTTGTCCTTACCCGCGCTGGGCTTGCAGCTGTCTATCTCCTACCACGATACGGCCCCGAACACAATCTTATCCGCCACACAGGCTACACACACAACACCCCTCGCCACTGTGTTTTCCCTCGCCGCCAACGCCGTAACCGGCCCTCTGCGTCTGCGCCCACGCAAACCCGGAGACCGCTTGCGGCTCCCCGGTCGCCCCGGCAGCCGCAGTCTCAAGCGCCTGATGATCGACCGCAAGATTCCGCTGCACAAACGGGACAGTCTGCCGGTGCTCACCGACGACACCGACAGGGTTTTGGCGGCGTTGGGTTTTGGTGTGGATGACTCGGCGCGCGCAAGGCCCGGTGAGGCGGTCTGGGTGGTAAAGTTTGAGGCTTTTGGTTGAAGCTCGGAGACCAAGCGGGCGTTTTCCCTTATTTGATATCTGTTATCTGTCAGGAGGCCTCCCATGTCCCACCTCTCCCCCCTATACTCAACAGAAGCCCTTCACCGCCGCGTATCCGAGCTGGCCGAGCAGCTTCGCCGGGATTACGCAGGCAAGACACCGCTGTTTCTGGGTGTGCTGACTGGTTCATTCATTTTTTTGAGCGACCTGGTGCGCGCGCTGGATCTGCCCTGTCAGGTGGATTTTTTGGCCGTGCGTTCGTATGGGCAAAAGACCGAATCCAGCGGGGCGCCCCGGCTTGTCTTTGACACAAAGTCCCCAATTTTAGGCAGAGACGTGATATTGGTCGAGGACATTCTTGACAGCGGTCACACTTTGAGATATATTATGGATTTGATACGGGGTGAAAAGCCAGCCTCCGTATCTAGCTGTGTTTTGCTCGATAAGCCGAGTCGGCGGCAGGTGCCGTTTGTTGCGGATTATGTTGGTTTTGCCATTCCCGATGTCTTTGTCGTGGGTTATGGACTCGACTACGCCGGGGACTATCGGGCTTTGCCGTATGTCGGCGTGTTGGAACCTTAGCGGGGGCTTACCGGGATTCGCCCAAAGTGAGTTGTTTGGAAATTGATCATAGGAAACGAGATGGGTCTTTTCTCCGCTTATGGGGGAAAAGAGAAACGTATTCCTATATTTTGTTGCAGAAGTACGATCTAGGAAGGATGTCATGTGCCTTTGAAGAGTAACGGGATGAAGGATATTGGCTTTTACTTTATTGTCCTGCTGATTTTGGCGGGTACGGTTTGGATGCTTTTCAACGCGTCCACCGTGCCGGATCCCACCTATTCTCAGGTGGTCGAATACTTTAAGCAGGAGCAAGTCTCCTCCTTCAGTGTGTCGGGTGATACGTTGCACATGACGCTGAAGGACGGACGCGAGATCAAGCACCAACTGCTCAGCGTGGATTATTTCCGACAGGATGTCGGTGATTTGGTGCGCGATCAGGCCGCGCGTAAAGTCATCACCGAGTACAATCTCGAGCAAGGCTTCGTGCCGCCCTGGTGGCTGGCGATGGTGCCGTATCTGCTGGTGATTGTGGTTTTCTTTGTGCTCTGGTACTTCATGTTCAACCGCACCTCGGGCGGCGACGGCAAGACGATGAAGTTTGGCCGCGCGCGCACAAGGCTCGGCAGCGACGAAAAGAAGAAAGTCACATTCGGCGATGTGGCCGGAGCCGACGAGGAAAAGGAAGAACTCCAGGAAATCGTGGAATTTTTGAAACATCCGAAGCGCTTTGTGGACATCGGCGCGCGCATTCCGAAGGGCGTTTTGCTAGTGGGCCCGCCGGGTACCGGTAAAACACTGATTGCCAAGGCCGTCGCCGGTGAGGCGGGCGTGCAGTTTTTGTCGATCTCGGGTTCCGACTTTGTCGAGCTCTATGTCGGCGTGGGCGCGTCCCGCGTGCGCGACTTGTTTGAACAGGCCAAGAAGATTGCGCCGTCGATCGTCTTCATCGACGAAATCGACGCCGTAGGCCGCCACCGTGGCGCGGGTATGGGCGGCGGTCACGATGAGCGCGAGCAGACGCTGAACCAATTGCTCGTTGAAATGGACGGGTTCGGGAACAACGAAGGCGTCATCATCATCGCCGCGACCAACCGGCCTGACATCTTAGACCCCGCGCTCCTGCGTCCGGGTCGCTTCGACCGCCAGGTCTTTGTCGGTATGCCTGATATCAAGGGCCGCGAGGCCATCTTGCGGGTACACGCGCGCGGCAAGCCGCTCGACGAGAGCGTCAAGCTCGAGGACATCGCCAAAACCACGGCGGGCTTTACGGGCGCAGACCTCGAAAACCTCTTGAACGAGGCCGCTCTGTTGGCCGCACGCGCCAACAAACGCGTCATCGCCCAGGAGAACATCCATACGGCGATGCTCAAGGTCATCGCGGGCCCGGAAAAAAAGTCCAAGGTCATCACGGAAAAAGAGCGCAAGCTCACGGCCTATCATGAGGCCGGTCACGCCGTGGTCATGAAGCATTTGGAGACCCAGGATCCCGTACACCACATCACGATCATCCCGCGCGGCCGCGCCGGCGGCATGACGATCTCCCTGCCAAAAGAAGATAAGTATTACGCGTCCAAGAGCGAAATGTTTGAGGACATCGTATCCTATATGGGCGGACGCGTCGCCGAAAAGCTCGTGCTCGACGACATCTCCACAGGTGCCTCCAACGACATCGATCGCGCCACAAAGCTTGCGCGCAGTATGGTCGTCAAGTACGGCATGAGCGACGAACTCGGGCCGATTTCCTTCGGCTCGGAAAACGATGAGGTCTTCCTTGGCCGCGACTATGGTCATATGCGCAACTACTCCGAAGAGGTGGCCGCGCGCATCGACCGGGAGATCAAGGCCTTCATCGACAAGGCTTATGAGCGCTGTGAGCAAATCTTGCAAAAAAGCCTGCCGATACTCAAGAAAATCGCCGAGTATTTGCTTGAAAATGAAACTATGGACGACGAAACCTTCCAGTCGTTTTTTTAGGAATCTAACACGGAGCCACAGGCGACTTGAGGATGAACAAAGATTAACTATAGACGATAACAAAAACGGGCGAACGCAGTTCGCCCCTACACAACGTTCGGTATGGTACAAGATTCGATACCATCGTATGTAGGGGCGACCTGTGGTCGCCCGTGTTTATGTCACAGCCCACCTCGGTTTGACTGCAAATCACTCAACACTCCCTATTGGCGCGTAGCGCCACAAAAGCCTCTCCTTCACATTCTCCTCCGGATTTTGAAGCACCCGCTCTTGCATCGCGCGCAATATCCGCCCGATCTCCGGGCCTTGGAACCCCCGCGCCTGCAAGTCCGCGCCGCGCACCGCCAAATCCGAAAGGGTTATCGGTGGCCTGTCCCGCAGCACGCGCAGGAGCGCTGGGAAGGAGACGGCCTGTTTATGTAACGCGTCCACCGCCCCTGCCGCGCAGACGGCGCCCCAAATCCCAAGCCGCGCACAGAGCCGACGCAGCGACGCGGCGTCGGGCGTTTCAACGCCCAGCGTAAGCGCCGCGCGCGCGCCCAGCGCGGCGGCCTTTGTCACGGCGCCGCTGAGACGCAAACCTTCTAAAAACGGCTCCGGCGCGGGAATGCACCCCTGTACCGTGAGCAGCGCCGAAAACGCCGCCCAGAGCGCGGGCGCCTTTCGTGGCACAAAGGACAGTCCCGTAAAGTCCGCCGCGCCGACCGGACAGCCAAAGCCGTCGAGCAACCCCAACGCGACGATCTCTCGCAGTGCCGTGATGCCATAACAAAATAAGATTTTCTCGATTTCATCGCGCACACGCTCGCGGGAGAGCTTCCGGCAAAGCGGTGCGCGCTCCCGTATCGCCGCGTAGGTGTCCGCTTCGAGAAAGAAACCAAAACGCGCGGCAAAACGAAACGCGCGCAACATGCGCAGCGCGTCTTCCTCAAAACGAGTTCGGGCCTCACCGACGCAGCGGATGCAACCGCGCCGCAAGTCTTCCTGTCCGCCAAACGGGTCGACCACACCGTCTTCCTCCAGAGCCATCGCGTTTAGGGTGAAGTCCCGGCGCTTAAGGTCCGCTACCAGGTCGTCGACAAAACGGACACCGGAAGGTCGCCGCGCGTTGACATACGGCCCTTCTAGGCGAAAGGTCGTAATCTCAATCTGCCGTAGCTCGGTCACTACGGTTACCGTGCCGTGCGCAAGGCCCGTTGGAATACAGCGCGCAAACAGCGTGCAAACGGTCTCCGGACAGGCCGCCGTCGCGATGTCAAAATCCTGGGGCGTTTCTCCGCGCAGCAAATCGCGCACACAACCCCCAACGGGATAGGCGGCGTACCCCGCCGTTTGCAGCCGATGCAAAACATCACGCACGTCGCAGGGCAGAGCCGAAAAACCGCGAACCGCGGCGTCTGGGCTTCGTGTTTCGTTCATCGCAATTCATTCCTTCGGTGCAGCTACCAGGTGCAGTAAACGCGTGGTTTTTAGGTTTATCACGCTTTATGATCGGGTACACTGTATAGGCACCCTTACGCGGCGATGGGGTTACAGCACCGTTTCTCCGGGTACGTCGACGTCATCGCTTCCTGTGCTGTCGTTACTGCCCACGGTCGCGTTCCACTGCGAGAGAATGGATTCCTCAAAATAGGCGCGGGTTTCGGCGTCTACAGGGTGGACGATATCACGGTAACCACCCTCATACAGACGACGGGACGGCATCGCCAAAAAGAAACGTTCTTGTCCTTCGATGATCTTAATGTCGTTTACCACAAGCTTGTTGTCCAAAACGATGGAGACCACCGCGCGCATCCGCCCGCCGTCGGACGTCTCACGAATTCTGATGTCGGTAATTGTCACAGCTTAAACCTCCGATGTTCCCATACGTATAGTATTGCTCCGGCACGTAAACGCAAGAATCATCCCAATCTTTCTCCCCGCCTTCGGCAGAGGGGAAAGAGAACTGAATCTCTGGTTTAAAGCCCAAAGCAATATATGGCAAAGCGGGACAACGTCAGTTTCATTTGGGTGTTTCTATTTCCCAAGCTTTGCAATATAATATATAGTATTGTCACATCTGCGATTTTTATATGGCTCCGTTAAGGGAACATGGGAATTCTTTTTTTCTCCGACCCGAGGCGGGAGAAAACACAGAAACCGGGAGGCAAGCCATGTCTGACCACTCTTTTTTGCAGAAGCCGGGCCTCGTCATTCATATGATCGGCATCGGTGGTGTCTCGATGTGCGCTTTGGCTGAAGTTTTGCGCCATAGGGGTTTCCGGGTCACCGGCTCGGATGTTTCCGAGAGTGCCGCCACAGAGCGTCTTGCGGGCTTGGGCATCCCTGTCATGATCGGCCACGCCGCTGAAAATGTCGGGGAGGCCGCTTGCGTCGTACGCACGGCGGCGGTGCATGACGACAACTGTGAAGTGGAGGAAGCACGCCGTCGCGGGCTTCCGGTCTACGAGCGCGCCCAGGTTTGGGGCCTGATCATGCAGGAGTATGACACCGCCCTCTGTTTTGCAGGCACCCACGGCAAAACCACAACGACTTCGATGATGACACAGGTCGCCCTGACCGCCGCGCTGGATCCCACGGTCATGGTCGGCGCGCATCTACCGGCCCTGGGCGGCGGACACCGCGTCGGGCAAGGTGGGCTCATCATCATGGAGGCCTGTGAATACTGCAATTCTTTTTTGAGTTTCTCCCCAACCATCGCCGTGATTCTGAACATTGAGGCCGACCACCTGGACTTTTTTCGCGACATTGAGGAGATCCAGGCGTCGTTTCGCGCTTTCGCGTTAAAAACCCCCGAAGACACGGGTCTTGTGGTTTTAAACGCCGACGATCCGTTGACCGCGGCGCTCGGGCGGGATCTGCCGCGCCAGGTGCTTACCTTTGGGCTTACCAAACAAGCCGACGTCACAGCCGTAAATCTTTGCTATGAGGACGGGTACGCCCGCTTTGACGCGAAGGTGCGCGGTGAGCTTTGGGCGCACATCGCGTTGCGCGTGCCGGGCAAGCACAATGTCTTAAACGCGCTGGCCGTCATTGCCTGCGCGGCCTCACTGGGGGCCCATCCTGAAACCGTGGCGCAGGGTCTGTACACCTTTGGCGGCGCGTCCCGCCGCTTTGAACACAAAGGTTCGTTCCAGGGCGCGCTTGTTGTCGACGACTACGCCCACCACCCAAGCGAAATTATGGCAACGCTCGCGAGCGTGCGCAGCATGGGCTTTCGCCGTACGCTCTGCGTGTTCCAGCCGCACACCTATTCGCGCACGCTGAGCCTGTTTGACGACTTTGTCGAAGCGCTTTCCTTGGCTGATGTCGCCATTGTCACCGAAGTTTACGCCGCGCGTGAGGCAAACGACGGCAGACAGACCGCCGCGCGGCTGGCAGAGAAGATTCCCGGTGCCGTCTTCGCTCCCACGCTCCAGGACGCGGTAAGCATCCTCGCGCGGCTGGCCGGGCCCGGTGACTTGGTGCTCAGCATGGGTGCGGGCAGCATCACAGGCTTGTATACCCTGTTGGCCGCCACGGAAACCGTGCGTGTGTAATGTGATTATATCATCGAAGACACCCCGCGTCACCTGCGGGGAAAGAAGACTGCCCCAAAAGCCTCGCAGAGTTTTCCGCCTTTGGCGCAAAATAAAGTTCCATTGTTTTTCCGGGGACATGTGCATCGGAAAAACTCTATAACTCGCCGATTTTCCTCAGAAAATGGGCGTTTCCGGCCCGCAGGCCGGAGCCAAACTTGTCAAAGAATCCAGCAAAGCGATTCTTTGACAACAGGGTTTTCCCCCGCCTTCGGCGGGGAAAGAAGACTGTCAAAAAAGCCTCGCAGAGTTTTCCGCCTTTGGCGGAAATAAAGTTTCATTGTTTTTCCGGGGACATGTGCATCGGAAAAACTCTATAACTCGCCAATTTTCCTCGGAAAATGGGCGTTTCCAGCCCGCAGGCCGGAGCCAAACTTGTCAAAGAATCCAGCAAAGCGATTCTTTGACAAAGCAAAGCGATCTCCCTTCGCCCCCTACATAGATGAAGGTTAAATCGGGGGCACACAAACCGAAGCAACAAACAAGGAGAAATCTCTATGAACCTGATTTCCTGGAACGTAAACGGTCTGCGCGCTTGTCTCAACAAAGGGTTTATGAACAGCGTTTTGGCGCTGAACCCCGACATCCTCTGCCTGCAAGAGACCAAAATGCAGGAGGGACAAGCTGTCCTTGACCTGCCCGGCTATACGCAAGTTTGGAACAGCGCCGAGAAAAAAGGCTATTCGGGCACCGCGGTCTTCACCCGTGTCCCCTTTATTGGCGCGCAGTTCGGCATGGGCATCCCCGAGCACGACACCGAAGGTCGCGTGATCGCGCTGAGCTTCCCAGAGTTCACACTCGTAAACGTCTACACCCCCAACTCCCAGGACGAATTGCGGCGTCTTTCGTACCGGATGCGCTGGGAGGACGACTTTCGCGCGTTTCTGCACGGTTTTGAGGGGCCCGTCGTCGTCTGCGGGGACATGAATGTGGCCCATCAGGAAATTGACCTGAAGAACCCCAGAACCAACCGCCGCAACGCGGGTTTTACCGACGAGGAGCGCGGCAAAATGACCGAGCTGCTCACCTCAGGCTTTACCGACACCTTCCGTCATCTACATAGCGACGCGCGCGACGCCTATACCTGGTGGTCGTACCGGATGAACGCGCGCGAGCGCAACACCGGTTGGCGCATCGATTATTTCCTAATCTCCAGCGCCCACAAGGACAGCGTAAAGTCCGCCACCATCCATGCCGACGTCTACGGCAGCGACCACTGCCCGGTGGGGCTGACACTGAATGTCTAGGACTTACGCGCGCGTTGGCGTAGCCGTGCTCTGCTTTGCCCTGTTTTTCGTGCTGGGCGCTTCGCTGGAAACGTTCCACGCGTGGGATACCGCCGCCGCGCAGTGGGCACAAACGCTGGAAGCGCCGTTTTTAACACTCTGTATGCAAGGGTTCACATTTCTCGGCGGGATGATCGGACTTGCCGTCGTCAGTCTGCTCTTGATCCTCTGGCCGCGCACCCGACGGCGCTTCGGTTTGCCCGCGGGCGCGCTGTTGCTGCTCAGCGCGGGCCTGAATCTATGCCTCAAAC
>CAYWWF010000065.1:0-9902 GCA_964461745.1 uncultured Oscillospiraceae bacterium
TGCTCCTGCATGAGATCCAAAAGTGCTTCCTGCGGATAACTGCTCCAGCAAGCGGGATTGATATGGAATGCCATCGGAATGATGTCGGGCGTTTCAAAGCGAATGGCGCGCAACATATTGTCCCGGCTGCCCGTATAATCGAATGCATACATTGAATAAACCCTCCAGAAAGATGAATTTGCTTATAATATATCTTATCGCCCATCATGTGTCCATACTATTACACTTGTACAGAATAGTAGCAATTCAACGGGGCAGGTGTAACAGAGTTTATGCCCCCATCGCCTCCTGCGCATGTGTGCGCAGAACCGGCGAGGGATGACATGTATTACTTTGGAAGCGACGGCTTGTAGATAAATTGCGGCTATATACTTCCAGAGTACTATCTAAGTATTGTTTGTTCTTTGGGACGGCTCCCCGTTTTGTGATGGATCCTATAGTCACTCGGAGACAACTGCGTGTGTTTCTTAAAGACCTTGGCAAAATAATTTTGGCTGTTGAATCCCACCGCGTAGGTGATTTCTTTGATGCTGAGCCGGTTTTCGTCCAAGAGGTCTTTCGCGCGATGGATGCGGCACAGCGTTAAGTAGTCCGTAAATGTTTTGCCCGTTTGCTTTTTCACGAGTTTACTCAAGTAAAACGGCGTGACGCACAATTCGGTAGCGACTTGGTTCAAACTGATATTCTGCGCATATTGCTCGTGTATGATATTGATGGCGCGATGGATCAGATCGCTGTTTTGGCAGTTGCACCGTTCTTGGGCCGTACACAAAACGCTGATTTCAATCAGAGAATCGATGATCTTCTGACAAAGCGCCGAAATGTCCGGATAGTAGTGGATTTTTTGCAGGGTTATCTCCTCCAGCAATTCGTCGGGCACGACATCCGGGAACGCCCCCACGACTTTCAGCCAAATACGATACACCGCGTTGTCCATTTGGTTTCGCTTGCAATTCTTCAGGGTCCATTGCGCAAACAACTCCGTAAGGACTTGATCGATCCCCTTGTGATCCTGTGCCTTGATGAACCATATCAACGTTTGCGCCGTTTCTTTGACGGAGATCTCCTCAAGTTTTTCCTCCGATACATCTTGTGAGAAAATCACATAGGGTTTGTTTTTGATTTCCGCTTCTGTCAGCGCCTTCAGCGCCTCACCGTAAGATTTGATCAGTTGCTCAATGTTTGTGCTCTTCCGGCCCATCCCAATATGGCTCACAATTTGCAGCTCATCCAAAATATGAACCAAAAAATCCGCAATATAAAGTCGTTTTCCCTTCCCTTTTGTGATGTCTCCGAGTACCACAAACACGCACAACCCGTTGATGGCCTCTCCAATACAGCGCACACCGATACGGTGGAGACCCTTTTTCACGGTCGACAACAGTTTGCGCTGTGCCGCCGCGCTTTTGATCACAAAAACAAAGCCCTCACGGGTCTCAATTTGTAAAAACTGAAATAGTTCTTCCAAATGGGTGTTGGCCCGCATCGAGGCAATGGTAAAGACACAGTCACTTTCCAAAACCGGCGTGATTTCACTCAGCCAACGATTGTCTTCATCGGGCGCTTGTTTTTTGTTTTTCGCGCTTTCCACTCGGTCAATTGCCGTCTCAACCGCAGAAAGCAGATCCTTGGCACAACATGGCTTGAGCAAATATTCCAACACGCCTAGCTTCAGCGCCGCCTGCGCATAGGCAAACATCTTGTGGGCCGAGAGGATGATGAATTGCGGTTGTTTGGACAGCGTTTGCATTTGCGCTATCGTCTCAATGCCGCTATACCCAGGCAAATCTATATCCATAATCACAATGTCCGGAACGTTATTCTCAAACATCTGTAACGCTTCAATACCATTTCCGGCGGTTTCGACGGTGATACGATCGTGACAATGCAATTGAATGGTCAGCAGCGTCGATTCCCTCTCTACTTTTTCATCCTCGACAATGAGCAGTTTGTATTTCATACTTTTTACTCCATGTCCAATGGTATTTCAATCACGACGTTACATCCGCACTCTTCTTCACTTTCTATGGAGAATTTCATCTCATCTCCATAGTACATTTTCAATCGCCGATACACGTTGCGAAGTCCAATATGCTCCATATCCATATCATCACTGAACAACACAGGTTTCCCAACAACATCTTCCATGAGCTTTTCGAGTTTTTCGCTTGGTATGCCCACCCCGTTGTCCTCAATGCAAATCCGGATGCATTGTCCCTCACAGTGAGCGCCCAGGCGAACCTCAGCCCCCTCGGTCATATCCCGAATCCCGTGCATCACCGAATTTTCTACCAGAGGCTGAAGCACCATGGCCGGCATGGCGACCTGCGGTATGTTTGGATCTGATTTCAGCGCAAACGTGATGCGCCCTTCAAACCTGCTTTGCTGGATTTCAAAGTAATTTTGGATGCATTGCAGTTCTTCGTGCAACGTAGAAATCTTATTGGCTTTGTCCAGGCTATATCGAAGCAATGCGGCGGTGTTTTCCATCAGATCACAGATTTCTTGATCTCCGTGTAAAAATGCCTTTTTTGAGATCAAGTTGAGTGTATTGAACAAAAAATGCGGATTGATTTGAGTCTGTAAGTGGTTGAGCTCGGCCTGAACCAAATCCTTCTGCATTTGAAGGGTCTTGTGTTCCTGCGCCAACAAGAGCATCTCCACTTGGGCGTTGTATCGCAGCCGCTCCACGTTGTTTTGCAAGGAGCTTGCCATTACGGAAAACGCGTTTGTCAAAATATTGAGTTCCGCCGACGCGTTTTTCACAGGGTACAGCTCGTACTTCCCCTGCTGCACAAGCTTTACATTCTTGACCATTTGCGCAATCGGAAGCGAGATGCGACGCTCGAAATACTGTGTCGAAAAAAAGCCCACAAACAATACCGTGGTGACCACAGCCAAGCTGAAGGCGGCCTGGATACGCCAGGAGGATTGCGTGCGATCGTTGCGGCTTTCCATAAAGTTTCGCAATATGGTATGGTAGTCATCGCTGGTGTTTTGAATGAGCTCGCCTAAGTAGCGAAACTGCAGATAGGACGTATAGGCAAAGTACTCGGAACGATCCACGCTCTGAAACTCTTCGTCATAGCTCAGAAGCATGTTTGATAGCCGCCCCAACCTCCACGCGGCCGATTCATCCAAATAACCGCTCGCCCTTTGGATGTTGCCGTAAGCAAGTTCCTTCTCATTTTGATAGGTTATCAACAATTCTTCCGTTGGCCTGAGCAAATAATCTATGGCCGCTCGATTCATGGCGTCCGCGTGAAGATAGAAATCGGTCAGCTCTCTGCTCGCGCTAAAAAACGCGTTGGCACTTTGAAGAAAACCATAGGTCGTTGCCGCGCATAACATCACCACCAACAGACAAGCGACAACAATGGTATACACCAAGATCCGGATTTGCGTTTTGATCTTACCGGCCCGCGCTTTGTGCATAGTTGACAACCCCCACACAGGTGAGGCCTACCGAAGTTGTCCGCCCACCCGTGCACATAATATCAGTGCTTGTGCGAATTTTCCATAGCAATTCTTAGAAAATGCGGAGTGTTCCCGACCTGTTCGCGCGTAAAAATCGATACTACTTTGACGCAGCAACGACTTTTAACCTGTGGACAGGTGAGCTTAACCTCTTGTATTTCCATGGAATATTCGTACACGCATGTTCCCAGAAATACACATGGGAATATGCTTTGTGTTCTTCCCCCCGCCCACGGCGAGGGGAAGAACACGCAAGCAGTCCAACATGTATTTGACGGAACAATCATACACCAAATCAGTTGGGCAAGTCGACTTTTTGTTTCAAGAGATCTCCGTAAGTACCCATGTTGTCTTTGGTAACCATGTAGGTACCGGCGTCGTTGGTCTTTTCTGTGGGCGTTCTGCCTTCGGTGATGTTCTGATAGAGCCAATAGGCCGCCTGATAACCGTAGTTGAAGAAAGAGCTCACAACCGTGCCGTTGATTTCGCCTTCGGCGATCAGATCCATGGTTTCCTCCATGTCGTCCACAGCCAGGTTCACGACTTTACCGTTCATGCCCAGTTCCTTCAGAACCAGCGCGCAAGCGGCTCCGCACTCACCGGCGACATTGAGGGCGACGTTGATTTCAGGATATGTATTCAGCGTGTTTTGCCACTCGGTGATGGCCTTTGCCTTATCGCTGTTCGAGGTGGTGGTGTTCACCAATTCGAAACCGCCGGGATGCTTTTCAAAGGCCTTGACAATCGCGTCGTTTTGATCCACATAGATTTGCGCGTTCAGCGCCGCGCACTGGATGGAGGCAACGATTTTCTCATCTTGACCAATGTATTTGCAAGCTTCTTCATAGAACAGCTCGGCCTGTTTCTTCAGGTCTTTTCCAAGGAAGGCAAGCTTGTCAGGTACATCCTGCAAATCGCCGTCAACCAAAATCACAGGGATACCGTTTTCAATGGCGTTGTTGACCGGGGCGGCCGGGCAGATGGACTGGGTGATGATGCCGTCGGCCTTCTGCGCGACAGCGGTGTCAACCAATTGCGCCATTTCCTCGGCAGAAACGCCTTGCGGGCCAACCCAGTCACCGATGATATTCAGTTCCTTACAGGCCTGATCAAAACCGTCTTTGGCAATCAACCAAATGGGGTGAGAGAGCAACGGAGAGACATACACAAAGTGAAGCTGTTTGTCGGGCTGATCGGGCGTGGGATCGGTGGTCGGCGTGTCAGACGCCGGGGGGGTATTGTCCGCCGGGGGGGTGGTCTGCGTTTGATTTGTGGACGCGCAGGCGACCATGCTCAGCAGCAGTACCAGTGCAACAAGAAGTGCCAGTGGTTTCTTCATTATTCTTCCTCCTTTTTTTATGTGCAAGAGGCAGCTCGCATGATGCTGACCTCAGTTGCATCCGGTCTTTCAATTTCGGCTTGCACAATACCCTTCCCCAACACGATGTGTCTGTCGCACATGGCAATGAGTTCGGGAAGCTCCGAAGAGATCATGATGATGCCAATGCCGCTGGCAGCCAAATCGTTGATAAGTTTGTAGATTTCCGCTTTGGTGCCCACATCGATGCCACGCGTGGGTTCGTCCAAAATGATGACCTTCAGTTTGGTCATGAGCCACTTGGCGATGATAACCTTTTGCTGATTGCCGCCGGAAAGACTGGTGATGAGAGTCTCCTTGTTGGGAGCCTTAACGCGCAGCTTCTGGAAATACTCTTCTGAAATTCTTTCTTCCTTACCGTGATCGACAAACAACCTCTTTTTCAGTTCACGCAAAATGGCAAGGGTCATATTCTGCTTGATGGACATGCTCCAGATAAAGCCGTTCTTCTTTCTGTCTTCTGACAGAAAGCCCATGCCCAGTTTTATGGATTGGCTCGGGTTTGGCGTTTTGATTTCCGAACCATCAAAGAATATCGTGCCCGCAACTTTACTGCGGGTGCCAAATATGGCTTCCGCAAGCTCACTTCTTCCGGCGCCGACCAGACCGGCCAGGCCCAGGATTTCTCCGCTGTGCAATTGAAAGCTGACATCCTCGACAATGCGTTTCCCATACGCAAACGGATGCGGCACACAAAAATTCTTGACATCCAGAATCACGTCGCCGATTTTCTTCTCCACAGTGGGATACATAATGTCCAGCTTACGCCCGATCATGTCCTCGATGACCTTCTGGCTATCATAACCATCTTCTTTCCGATATTCGCTGATCCAATATCCGTCACGAAGAATGATCATGCGGTCGCAGATTTTAAATACCTCATCCAACTTATGCGATATATAGATACAAGCCACATGCTTTTTCCTTAGGTTATCTAAGATGTTCATCAGTGTCTGCGTTTCTCTCTCCGTCAGAACCGAGGTGGGTTCATCCAGAATCAAAATCTTCGGTTCGCGGTACAGCGCTCTTGCGATGCTGACCAACTGTTGCATCGAAGAACTGAGGCTGCGAACCGGCGCCTTGATGTCGATGTCAACGCCCAACATGTCCATGGCCTTTTGGGCTTCTTTGTAGACAGCCGACCAATTGACAAGACCAAAGCTTTTTTTGGGGTATTTCCCGAGCAGAATGTTTTCCGCAACCGTAAGGTCCAGCTCCAAATTCAACTCCTGATAGATCATGGCAATGCCCGCGTTTTCCGCGTCCAGCGGGCACTTAAAGCGTCCTTCCTTGCCGTGTATCCGGATTTCACCTTCATAACTGTTCACGGGATAGATGCCACTGAGAATTTTCATCAAGGTGGACTTACCCGCGCCATTTTCGCCCATAACCGCAAGGATTTCATTGGGATAGACTTGCATGGAGACATCTTTCAGCGCCACCGTTCCGGAAAACCGCTTGGTCACGTGATCGACCTGCAAAATACATTCCTTTTGCATGACGGGCCTCCTTACGACTTTTTGATGGACTGCTGCAACATGAGCTGACGTTTATACTGGTCGAGCAGCACGGAGGCGACCAAAATGGAGCCGAAAACAAGGTTTTGCCAGTGGACGGAAATTTTCATCAAGGTCAGGCTGTTCGTGATAATCTCCATAAAGAGCGCGCCCAGTGTCGCGCCGATGATGGTCCCCATACCGCCGAAGGTGGACGTGCCCCCGATGATGGCGGCGCAAATGACTTTCAGCTCAAGCCCTGTGCCCGTGGACGGCTCGCAAGAGCCCATGCGAGAGGCCATGATGATGCCGGAAAACGCAGCGGCTGTGGCGGTGATGGTATAGACCATGATCTTGGTGCGGTTGATGTTGATGCCGGAGATTCTCGCGGCTTCTTGGTTGCCGCCAAGGGCGTAAACCGAACGGCCAAAGACCGTGTGCTTTAGCACGACGTGGCCGACAAACGCCAGCACGAGCGCAATGGGGATAATGATCGGAATCACGTTGAACAGTTTGACTTTTTCAATCGAGACAAAGCCCTCGGGCAGCGGGTAAACCGGGACACCTTTTGTAATGACAGAAACCACACCGCGAATGATGTATTGCATACCGAGCGTGATGATCAGCGGCGGGATGCCGGTTTTGACAATCGTGGTTCCGATGGTCAGCCCTACGATGACACCGACCAGGGTACCGATTAAAATGGAGAGAATGATCGGAATGCCGGCCTGGCAGCAGAGACCGCAGACAATGGCACCCAGCGCGAATACCGAACCAATCGACAAATCCAGACCGCCGGTGATCAAAACCAGCGTCATACCGACCACAATGATCAACGTAAAGCCGGTCGCACGCAATACATTGATTAAGTTGTCTATCGACAAAAAGACCGGGTTTACGCAGGTTACCAGTGTAATATAAAGCACAAGAATGATGATGATGCTGCTCTCCTGCGTATGAAGCAGCCACTTTCCGATTTTGGGAAGAATACCCACGCTGCCTGCGTTTTCTCCCTTCGCAGGTTTTTGGGTCGGCTCTTTTTCTGCAATCATTTTGCTCATACAATTTCCTCCCTGTCGCGTGCCGCTTGTCAAGAAGCTTTTCTCTACTTATCATTTTAGCAGTAAGCACGCATTTTTCCTAGCGCTGTATTTGTTCCTTTTATCTGCATTTGCTATACAATTGCCAACAATCATTATTACTTTTTTACAATAGTCTAGCAAAATTTTGCTAGACAGTGCAAAACAAAACTGTACTACATACGCCAGATACTTATCGCAATGTGTCTGTGCTATAATGTATTCTTAAACTCGCGCCCTATCTCAACAAAAAAGCACAGGCAAGCCTTTTCATTTGGCTGTCCTGTGCAACCAGCAGTGCCTTTGTGAAATGAATCCCCCTGCAAATAAAACATTTTCCCCGCGTGGCTTTTTACCTTGCTCATGCGTATATGGGTTGAAGGGAGTGAAACGAGTGTTTGATCAATCTAACCGGCCGGTGGATTGGATAGAAGAAACCGTGAGACGGCATGAAAACAAGCTCTACCGCACCGCGCTCGCACTGATGGGCGGCAAGGCCGACGCGGAAGACGTTGTGCAGGAGGCCTTCCTAAAGCTGTTTGAAAAGCAGCCGCGTTTTGATTCCCTACAGCACGAAACCGCCTGGCTGATCCGCGTAACGGTAAATCTATGCAAGAGCCGCCTCCGCTTGCATTGGTGGAAAAAGACAGTCCCTCTGCTCGACACATACCCGGCGCAAACCGAGCCGCAGCAGAGCATCCTGGAAGCCGTCACTTCACTGCCCTCCAAGTACAGGATTGTCATCCACTTGTTTTACTACGAGGGCTATAAGACCAAGGAAATTGCGGAGATTACAAATCAAAAGGAATCCACCGTCCGGGAGCAGCTCACGCGCGCCCGGCGCAGGCTCAAAGATGTTTTGGAAGGAGAGCCGTTATGAAAGACTATATCGATTACATGAACCAACTATCGGTCGATGCCTCATTACACGAAAAAATACTGAAGCACGTGACGCAAAAACCAAAGCCGCGTTTGTCAGCCCGGCCTTCGTTTCGTTTTGCGGGTTTGGCCGCCTGTGCAGCGGTTTTACTGCTGTGCGTCCTAACAGTCCCCGGATTGCTTGGCGACACCCCCGATATCCCGGTTTCCCCGGACGTCTCGCAGGGCGGGACACCCATGGACAATGAAATGGATCTGTCCCTCCTCGGCCTGCCGGTCGACAATTTTAGTCTTGCAGAAATACAAGACGACAGCATTTCCTTTGACCGTCTTGCCTTTTTTACTCTCAGCGATTTTTTCACATACAACGCACCCGATCTGTTCGCCTTTGTGCGCGTGCTCGATACGGAGCAATGGACGGATATGGATTCCGGCTATGACGGCGGTGTACTCAAGCAGACCTCGTCCCTGCGCACGCTCTCAACCTTATGGAGCCGAGACAACGACGCGCCCGAAACCCTCTCGGTCTCGCAATCTCTTTACGGCGGTTGCGTAGGCGATGAAAAGACCAACCTGCTGCGCCCGGGCGGCGTCTATTTGTTGCCGCTGTCGCGATGGCAGGACGGCCTATGGTATCTCAGAGGTGACCTGGACGTGCTCTTTGAGGTGGACGACCAAGGCCGCGTTTGGACGCATTCACAGCATGAGGCATTCAGCCGCTTCGACGGTGAGGACGCCAGTACCCTTGCGGAAGCCATCACCGTCCTCACATCGGACGAAAACCTCCCCGCCGCGATCACCAGCTTCGGTCAAATCACGCGGCATTGGGGTGTACTCATCGAAACGGAAATTGTATCCGCCACGCTCACCAAAGACAAGTGGGGTTTAGACAGTTACCAATACCAACTGACCGCGGAGCAGATCCTTTCGATGGCGTCTGAATGGCCGTGGTCGCCCGATGGCGAGGAAATCCGCGCGGTATCCTATAGTCTGAGTCCTCTTGAAGAGGGCAAGCGGTATCTGATGATCCTAGATCCCTCGGAAGACGGGCCTTATATCGAACCAGGGCGAGTCGCGGAGATCGGCGACGACGGTACCATCACCGCGATCCCGTGTCCCGACGACACCAGTGTCTTGTCCGAGTTCAACGGGTTTACGGTAACACAAATCAAAGAAGAAGCGGAACGCGCAAAAGCATGGCACGCGGCACATGTCAAATAGGGTGCGTTTTGGCTACAAAAAAGCCTCACAGCGTTTCCACTGGGACGAAAACGCTGTGAGGCTTTTTAGATTGTCTAATACAGTTCGTCCAGCATCACGCTGCCAAGCCTTCTGTCGATTTCATCCCGGTAGTCCTCCGCAGAATCCACGGGAATCTTGGTATGCGCCCAGCACTCTCCGGCATCCGTTTGAAAGTAGAGATCGGTACACAGGGATGTGTCTTCGTTTTGACCCGTTTCATAGCGAATCAGCCAAGTTGGATAGCTTAGGCGCTCGGAATGCTCTTGCGACAGTTCGAGGGAAATCAGGCGGATATCGTCCCCCTGCAACGCTTTTATCCTCTCAAGCATCTGGCTTTCATCGTAGGCTTGC